>JAKAQT010000069.1 GCA_021819605.1 Thermoplasmata archaeon | reverse complement strand
TTCCGTGATCAGCCCACCGGAGGGATCAGGAGATATAGCCCCTCTTCATTCATTCAAAACCAAGGTGGAAAATGGCCAGGTAATGGTGGAGCTCTGACTGCAGCCGCGATATCCTGTCAGATGTTTCATGGCTGGAAGACAGGATCACCTGATCTTCATTCCCTTAATTCAGGAAAAAACTGAAAGCAAATTTCTATTTCTTTGCAAATCTTAAAATTTTACAATCAATAACTAACAAGCCTCAAATGTCAATAACTTCTGAAAATATAACTGCAGAACCTCTAAAGAAACTGCATTTTCTCTGTGAAAGCCTTCTTGCAGAGGGCGATCTCAATAAGATAAAGGAAAAAACTGCCAGTGCTATCCAGCTTGCTGATGAGGTTCCGGAGCCATTGAAGTCAGTAATTCTTGACCATATGCACAGGATTCTCGGATCCAGGGGGATTGATCGGGCACATTATTACATACGATCTGTCATAAAGGATATTGGCAGTTCCGGAAGTGCCAGTTCACTGGAGCTGAACATAAATCTGTGGAAGGCCTACAACGAGATCAGGACAGACAGCCTCTGGATACTTGGGAAGCGTGACAGGGAGTCAGGGCACAGGGGATGGTACTGGGGAAATTTCGTCCCGCAGATTCCACACCAGCTGATGATGAGGTATACCAGGACCTCTGACTGGATCCTTGATCCATTCTGTGGATCAGGAACAACGCTGATTGAAGCCATCAGAATGATGAGAAACTCTGTTGGAATCGAGATAAACCCAGAGGTCTATTCGAGGACGAGAGAGGCTGTGCAATCACTGCCGCACGACGGAGCAAGAACGGAGTTAATTCTGGGGGATTCATACACTGTTGATCTGGCGCCTGTGATGGAAAGGAATGGAATATCCAGCTTTGACATGGTGCTGCTGCATCCCCCCTACTGGGACATAATCAGGTTTTCAGATGATCAGGGTGATCTAAGCACCTCCCCGGACATGGAGAGCTTCATGTCACGGTTCACGCAGATAGTGAAAAAGTCCATTGGGGTACTGAAAAGTGAAGGCTATATGGGCCTGGTCATCGGCGATACGTACCGTGGCGGAGAGATAGTGCCACTTGGATTCAGGTGCATGGATGCCGTAGCCTCCCTGAATATGAAGATTAAGGGAATAATTGTGAAGGACATCCAGAACACCCGGGGCAAGAGAAGCAGCGAAAACCTCTGGAGATACAGGGCGCTCAAGTCAGGATTCTATGTCTTCAAGCACGAGTATGTGTTTGTGTTCCAGAAGCCGTGATCATCCTTTCCACGGATTCTTCCCGAGATAGCTCAGGAATCCCTCGATGAACTCATTCACATCACAGACAACGCCGTAATCTGAATATTTGAATATCTCTGCAGATGGGTCGCTGTTCACTGCAAGAATCTTCCCGACGTATCTTATTCCGACCACATGATTTGCCTGGCCCGATATGCCAAGGGCAACATAGAAAGCGGGCGAGATGGACATTCCTGTGAGGCCTACCTGCTGCTGCCTAGGAAGAAAATTCATGTCCACCATTGGCCTTGTTGCGCCCACCGATGCATTAAGCGCATCTGCAAGCTTCAGCACCTCTTTCACGGTATCACGTTTCTTGATGCCCCTGCCTATGGCGATCACGGCATCGCTTGAATTGAGGGGCCTGTATTCCGATGGAACTGGTATGGTCTCAATGAGTTCCTGCCCTGATCCACGGCCTGAAGGAAACTCATGGATTCTTGGCTCTTTCAAAGATCTGACACTCCTGAACATTCCAGGCCTGACTGTGGCCATTGCGGGAGTTTTCCTGGAGTATATGCTTGCAATTATGCTGCCTCCGAAGGCAGGCTTGTACTGCATGAGCCTCCCGTCTTCCACCTGCAGATCAACGCAGTCTGCGGTGAGGCCCAGGCCAAGTTCTGCTGCAACCACAGAAGCCACATCCCTTCCATCGGAATTGGACGGGAACACAATGTATGCAGGTCCATGCTGCCTTATGAAATCAATGACTGAGGCTGCCAGTGACATATAGTCCCGTGAATCCACATAGTAAAGGTCATGGCATGGAATTCCTTTCATTTTATCAGCAGGAATGTTTCCAATTACGGCCACGTTCATGGGATGCTGCAAAGCTATCTGGGAGATTCTTGATGCAATTTCCATGGCCGTCTGCGGATCGCCAACGGCAACTCCCAGAACCACAGGATTTCCATTCACATATGGAGGCATATGGAATTCTGCACTGTCCCCGGAAGGTTTTGATCTTGCTGATTTCATCAGTTCGATGATCCTGCCATAAACTTTATGGTCAAATTCAAGCATTGAAACCTTTCTGGAACTCTCCATGGGCTTTGTGCCAGTCACCACAGTGGGGCTGAATTCCCTTCCATCTATGTCAAGGCCGAGCCACGCTGAATCTACTCTGACTACGCGATCCATCATGTCAGGAACGCCGGGCTTCACAGCCCTTGCCCTGTTTATCTTTTCACTCACAGAAAGCACCGCCGGAATCTTAACCCGGTACCTCTCAATCCCATTTTCACGGTCCTGGTCAACCACAATGGTATTTTCCGCTGCATCAATATCAATTTTTGAAACAGATGATCTGAAGCTGTATCCCAGCATTGTTGATACCTCAGGCGGCACCTGCGACGTTTCACCATCAAGTGAATACCTGCCTGCAAGGATTATGTCAGGTTTTATCATTTCAGCAAATCTGGCAAGTATTCTGGATGTTGCCAGTGTATCAGAACCACCGAATTTCCTGTCTGTTATGAGATAAGCCTCGTCTGCTCCCATCCTCAGGGATTCGTTCAGGATATCAGCAGCCTGAGGAGGACCCATGCTCGCCACCACGGTTTTAAAGCCAAATTTCTCCTTCATCCTGATGGCCTCCTCAACGGCTTTCCTGTCAAATGAGTTCATTGAGAGCGGGACATTTTCCCTGACAATCCTGTTTGTGGCTGGATCGAACCTGATGCTGTTCACATCCGGGATTTGTTTTGCAAAAACGAGAACCTTCATGGCGCAAAATTCGCTTACACTATAAATATGATTTGTGTTCCTGCTCTGTAATCCTTTTCCTCTTAGGGTATAATGGTACCTGCTTCACGGACATAACTCCATAACAATGTCCGGGATCTTATTCAGGATACATCAGTTCATTTCTGTTGATTTACGGGGCTTGACTGCTCCATGCGCTCGTAAGTATATTTCCTGGATTTTTCCTGCGTATGCTGATCTCTGGGAGTTTTTCATTTCCAATGATCCGCATGCCAGTTTCAGCGATGTTCATGAAATAACTTTGGAAAGAAGCTTACTTCAGGACCGCTCTGCATGGAGCGCCATCGGTGTCTATCCTTATAGGCAGGCACATGAGTTCGTATCTGCCTGGCCTCACATCCTTCAGCATCAGTCCCTCTATTATGGCGATTCCTTTCTCCAGCAGTATTTTGTGAACTTTCATTCCCTTTGTTCCAAACTGCTCAATGGACAGGTAATCAATCCCTACAGTTTCCACACCAAGTTCAACAAGCTTTTTTCCTGCGCTCTCTGAAATGTAGCAGAAATCCTCATGGAAACTGTCATAAAGGGCTGAATTCTTGGTCTTGAACAGCACTCTTTTCTCCACGTTACCGGGAATATCCTCCGCATTTACGGCATCCCCCTTCACTTCAACAACCGTTGCAGGTCCGTTGAGATGTTCAAGAGGTATGGTCGACATGGTTCCTCCGTTTGGCAGTGCGTGGAACGGCGCATCTATGTGGGTGCCGGAATGGGTTTCCATAATTACCCTCGTTATGTGAACACCATTTTTCTCATGGGTCATGTAGTCGTAATGCTCGTACCTTGCATCCCCGGGATATGTGATCAGGTTCCAGTCCAGTGGCAATGATATATCGATCATGAATCACTATTGGCGCTTTTTATAAGACCTTACCGCCCTCTTTGTCTGGTGACCGCAAACCGGGCATATCTCAACGTGCTGCTGGAATATTTTTCCGCATCCCGTGCAGCGGTATTGCCACTTTATATCCCTGTCAATGGGCTTCAGATCGGCTCCCATGAACTCAAGGCCAAGCCTGCTTGCCACGTTCTGCATGGCATAGTCATCTGTCACAAGTATGCCATTAAGATCAAGGCACAGGGCAATCACATCCAGGTCAGTGCTGCTGAGTTCGTGAAGATCGCCGGTTTCCTCCGCTGCTTTCCTGGCGGCACAGAGACTTTCCTTTCCTGGTGTCACTATATCCATGATGTCACTGCTGAAACCAGTGTATCTTGCGATCTTCCCCAGCCTTATCTCGTCCAGCACAGATGGAGTTGTGGCCACGTTCCCATCCATAAGGCTCACCCTGCGTGAAAGAATGGCGGATGTGTCCAGAATCAGTTTCTTTTCAGGCTCCTTGTAATTCATTGCGGTCTTTTGATCCTTTATCCCCATATGGCATATGAACGGCACGGAATGTCCCAAATGACAGGGATCAGTGTTTCCTCCTTATGAGGGATACACCGCTTACCAGCAGCACTATTCCAAAGAAAAGCAGCACAAGGTACAGCACCTCAGTCTGGAAGAATGATTTCGGTGCCTGGTAGCTGATGACAACAGTCTGGTTGCTTCCAGAGATATTAACATAGCCTGAGGATGGGCCGTTTGGAGTTGTGCTGCCACGCACGTCATACCTGTAGGTGCCGTTTGGAACCTCGAAAATCAAGGTCTGGCCTGTAGTCATGTTTGTAAGCCCGTGGAAAGAAATTCCCCATAATGTCCCGGAAGAGAGGCCGGTTTCCCTGAACGTCACAAAATAGCCATAGCTGTAGTTCACGTATACAGTCTGGTTCTGGCCGTTGGTGTTCAGTGACACCGCGGATATATTGGGTGCATCATAGCCGGATGGGTAAAGGTAGAACGTGTACTGCCCGCCGTACAGGTAGAAGGTTATATTGTCTGTTGTTCCCGATAGTGTCAGGTTTGAGGTGCTGTTCTGTGCCATCACACTCCACTCCTGGCTGGCGGGAAGGCCACTCTCCAGGAAAGAAACATTGAACTGCCCGTGCCGGAATTTCATGAAAATGTTAACTGCCTTGCCACTAACGGTGAAATTCCCGGACTGGCCGTAATAATTCGGATCAGTGGGCATTCCGGTATAATTATACGACCCGTTGGGAAAATACAGTTCTGCGCTGTAACTTGAATATTGTCGGCTGTAATTCCACGCGTTAAGTTCCCATGTATCATTCGCCGGAAGCCCTGACTGAGTGAAATTCACCACATACCCATATTTGAAGATGATATTGACCGTGACGTTTCTGCCAGAGACGTTTACCGATGATTGCGGCGGGATTCCCACCATGCTGCCAACATGAGGTATCTCGTACTGGAACGTCCCGTTGGGGAGGCTCAGGTTGACGTATCTACTGTCAGCGCCTGAAAGAAATGATCTGCCCACAATGCGGACAGACCAGCCTGTTCCGGCTTTGAGGCCTGTCTCAACAAATGACACGTTATATCTTTTGATGTTGCTGTCCTGTATGAAATTGTATGCATTTATTGATCCCCAGCCCGTGGCAAGATTATAGCCCGGTGTCACGTTGTACAGGCTGTTTCTGCCGTATGATACATTGAAGAACGGCGATCTGGAGAGGCGGGATTCCTTCAGGAATGCAGGATCGTACTGACCGGTTCCAAGCTTGTATATCAGAGGGTCTACGAACCCCAGCGGAGCCTCTGCACTGGCGTTGAGATACGCATCCATTGTTGCAATGATTCCGGCCTCAACAGGGGAGGAAACGCTGGTTCCCGAGACAACGAACAGTCCGCTCACAGTTGTGTTGGAATAATATATCAGCGTGTTGTTGGCAAGGGCAGATATATCAGGCACACCTCTACCCTTCCCATCCAGAACGGAGTTAGCAGACGAGTTGATCTGCCAGGATGGCTCACCGTAAACTGTACTTATTCCTCCTGTGGTACCAACAGTGTTGCCGGGAGATGGCATGTACCATGCACCCTGTTGCTCAACCTTCAGCGTTGTGGTATTTATTGTGACGTTTGTGCCTCCCACTGCCGTTACCCCGAAGGTATTGTAACCAATGGAGGAGGGGAACTGCACCATGTCGGGCGGGCCGGCATATTTAGGGCTGCTTGTATTATCTGCCGAATCGCCGCTACTTGCAAGAACCGTTATGCCCCGAGCCTGAGCCTCCTGCAGATATGTGTTCCATGTGGAATCGGTCCCGTCGGATCCACCCCAGGAATTGGAAATAACCGTAAGATTCTGGAAATTCAGTGCAGTGGCAAAGGCCTGCGTCAGATCGGTTGTGCTTGCCTGAGGGCCGTATATGTTGTATATCTGCGCCCCGGGTGCAAGACTTCCAGCCATCTCAAGATCAAGAGTATTCTCGATGGTTGCTCCTGAGGTGTCTTTCTCGGCTGAAACACCTGGTGCAGGTGCGCCGTCTATGGGTACACCTGTAACCGTTGGGAATGGCTCAGAATATGTCCCGTTGGAATACTTAGGGTATGAATAATTGAAGTATTGGGTTATATCGGATGGATTGAAAGGGGCCGTATAAACGGTGCTACCCCTGCTGTTTGTATAGTTACCTGACCAGAGGAGGGTGGCTATTACCTCGCCTCTGTCATAATGGCTGCCGAATAACTGGGTTTCGTTGTATGCCACCTGCATGTATGTTCCGTAGAGTGCTTCAGCACCGTTTCTGAGAAACCCAACCTTAGGATACCTCCCTGTGGTGTCCGCTCTGGCAGTCTCAAGCTGTTTCAGCTCGCCTTCCACTTTCATGCTGAAGGAAAGCTGTGGAGATGTGCCGAGCCCCACTATGTCATAAACCTGAGAGGACAGCCACTGTGGAAGCCGGGGATTCGAGGAGGGGCCCGCGACCATTGTACCGTTCTCATAAGTGCCCACCATGTCCGTGTGGAATGCGTTCCTGATGGCCTGGCTGCTTCCAGACATTGCGATTGTGTTCCTGCCCTGGAATGTTGTTATATTCACCATTCCGGCAGACCTGAAGTAAGCAACGGCCCTGTCATATTCAGCTGCAGATGGCGAGAAATTTGCGTAAAACTGGTCCGCAGTCATGAAATGGCGATACTGGGGGCTGGAAGGATCTGAAAGATTATGGAGGAAGGACTGCAGCCTGCTCTCATTGCTGTAGTTCAGGATCACCACTATCTGCTCCGTTCCAGTGTATGGCGAGGATCCATTCACAACCTTGCCCAGGAACGGGACATCCGCAAGTGCCTGAATTGAATCTGAAACGAGTGAAACAGCAGGCAAAGGCGATGCAGCAACGGTATCATGCTGCTGGAAAGCGGAGTTGACCATGAGAAAAGCCATGGCAACAGCAATTACTGTTACTGCTATCCTGGTCGATCCGCTTCCGTTCATGAGCATGGTTAGGAAACGTTGTAGAAAAACTTTTCAGGGATTTTTTCATGACTTCTTCTATTTCTTCGATGTCTGTTCCTCTATGAGTATCCTCTTCAGGGTTCTTCCGCTCATGCTCTTCGGCATGGAATCCCTGAGATGGAACTCTGCCGGAACCTTTTCTTTTGAAAGCCTGCTTTCACATGCTTCCCTGAGCCTGTCGATTGAAACCTCTTTTTCCCTGGCAGGAACCACCACAGCAACTATTTTCTGGTCTCCCTGTCCTGTCTCAAGGCCGATAACTGCGGCCTCAGATACCCCTTCGACCTGTGAAAGAAATTTCTCAATCTCAACCGGACTTACGATGACATCCCTGGATATGAGAAATTCCCTGTGATAATCCGTTACGTAAAGGTAACCGTCCTCATCTATCCTTGCCATGTCTCCTGTCTTGAGCATATTGCCGGAAAAATTTCCTTCAGTGCCTTCTGCCGGAAAATATCCCCTGGTTATCTGATTGCCCCCAAGAAGGAGAAGGCCGACCTTGCCGTGTTCCAGGTCTTCCCCCGTGGCCTCATCCACTATTTTCTGTGTGACTCCCCTGAGAGGCCGCCCAACGCTTCCCTGCCTTATTTCGTTCCTGTCTGCAGGCTGCATGTGGGTGATGCCGGTCATCTCCGGCACATCGTAATACTCAAGCACCGGAACCTTGAATTTCTCCTGGAACATTGATCTGATCTCGTCGTTCATGAGATATGAGGGGCAGAGAGCTCCCTTGAGGCTCTTTGATCCCTGCAGCGGAACGTTTTCATCAGCCATTGAGTATATATCGTTAGGCATGCCGCAGACATAGTCGCAGTCAAAGAGGCTACACAGCCTTGCCAGCCTTTCATAATCATTCCTTTCGTATGCGCATATAACTGTTCCACCCAGAACGGCAGGAAGCATTACCGATAACTGGAAGCCCGAAGGAGAAAATACGGGTGTGGATGATGCAATCCTGAATCTTCTCTTTGGTATCCTGAGATTCTCCCTCATGCCGGCTATGGAGTTCAGGAGATTTGAACCACTGTAAGATATGCCCCTCAGGTCACCATCTA
>JAKAQT010000068.1 GCA_021819605.1 Thermoplasmata archaeon | reverse complement strand
AATGCTTGTACTCACCCTGGCATCCACCATCTACGTTGGTTCAATATACGCAATAAACTTCATTTCAGACCCAAGGGACCTTGGTCTCAGGGTTCTTTACGGATTTGTATTCTTCTCACTGCCCCTTATGCTAATCCTCGGGATACATGAAACGGGCCATTATATTGTGGCACGTTACCACAAGGTGAGGGCATCCCTTCCATTCTTCATACCATTTCCTGTGACTCTCGGCACATTCGGGGCATTCATTTCATTGAGAGACCCCATTCCAAACAAAAGGGCCATGACAGAAATAGGAGTGGCTGGGCCGATTTTTGGTTTCCTGACTGCACTTCCCCTTGTCTTCGTGGCTTCGTTTCTATCGCACTCATTTCCTCCGTTGCACGATTACAGGATAGGTTTCTTCATAAATTTCCCCTTAATCTACCATGTTCTCCATATTGCAACGCCTCATGATGTTCCCGTCTTCCCCATGGTGCTTGCCGTATGGGTTGGGATGTTTGCCACCGCCATGAACCTCATTCCTGTGGGACAGCTCGATGGCGGGCATGTTGTCAGGGGGCTCCTGGGCAGGAAGGCATCAATTGTTGACTATGTCTTTGTGGCTTTCCTTTTCATACTGGGATTCCGGTACGACGGATGGTGGCTTCTTGCCATATTTGTTGTGCTTCTGGGCCTGACTCATCCTCCTGCGCTGGACGACTATGCAAAGATCAGGCCCCTGGACATAGCGCTGGGCGTGTTTGCACTCATAATGTTCGTCCTCACTTTCACGCCGGTTCCCATAAGCATCCGCTGAACGGATGCCTGAATCATTTAATACTTCCCTGAATATCTTCATTGGCAGATGAACGAAACATACGGAGACTTTGTATCATTTCTCAGGGAAAACCGGGAAAGGATCAGGGATGACCTGATCATGCCGGAATCATCACCCAGGAGGGACCTTTACTCGGATTCATTTCGCAGAAACTTTCTTTCGCCTCCATCCGATGGCTTCAACAGGAATATATCGGCCACCGACAGCAGCGAATTCGTCAGGGAGCTCTACAACGGGAAGAAGATTATTCTTGTCAGGTCATACACATCTGCCGGGAAAAACATTTACAGCAGTTTTGTGCCCAGGGTCATGAACGTTGGCAGGGATGATCTGCAGCGTTTCATAACCATGCTCATGGAACATTCCGAACACATGAGCGTGCTAAGGATGCTTGAAAAGGAAACACCCGGCATGGTTCTGATTGATGGATCCATTAGCGGAAGGATTAACCGCGAAAGGCGCCGCCTTGTAGCAGAGGGATACACCGAATTCCACAATGATTACGTGAAGGCCCTTGCTGCAATGATCGACAGGGCAAATTCACTGGGGATTCCGCTGGTCTTCATAGCCAAGAGTTCTGAATCAAGAGTCTTCAAGAAATTCCTGCTGGGAGAGATCAGTAAAGGCACTGGCATGAAGGATCAGATCAGGACGGAGCTCGATTCAGGGCTGAATGATCACTATCTCATAAAGTCCCTGGCAACCGGGCCCGGATATACCCGGCCCATACAGCAGGCATCAACCCTGGGTGACGGGGATGCTGCAAGGGAGTACATTTACCATACAACACATATCCTGCCGGACGCGAGAGACCTGCCGCTCAAGATGGACTTTGTGCTTCCGGGCGATGAAATGGATTCCTCCGGAAGCCTTGCAAGGTCAATAATATCCATGGCATTCTGGGCATATGGCGGTTCCAAGGTCCACAACCTCTGGCTTGCGGACATAGACAGGCTGGTTAAGTTCAGGAAGGAGGAAGTGGAGGATATCTACATGAAAACATTTGAGAGAGAAATAGGCATAAGTTTCTATGAGACCAGGGGGGAAAGGCGTGCAAGAATCAGAATCTGAGATCGGCTATGTGGTGGGCGACAACACCAGCGAAATGTTCAGGTTTGTCATTGCTGAGGATGCCCAGGTGAGGAAGTGGGAATATGTTTATGTGACCACATCGGGCAAGACCGTCCTGGGAAGGGTGGAACGGACCATTTCCAAGAGCGACCTGCTCAACGACAGCATGGATTTCAACAGCGTTGCACGTTATGTGGAAAGCGATCTGAACTATGCGGTGAACGTGTGCCTTGCCCGCACCCTCGGCTCCGTCATAAATAATGATCTTGAGCTGTCCAGGGATTTCATCAGGCCTGGAACGGCGGTTTACCGGGCACCGTCATCAATGCTTGAAGGCATCTTCGGATTTGGCACGGAAGAAGGGCTGAACATCGGATACCTTGCGGACAGGCCGGATGTCCATGTGTCCGTTGATGTCAGGGGAATGCGCAGGCACGTGGCCATAGTTGCACAGACAGGCGCAGGCAAGAGCCATACTGCCGGCGTACTCATGGAGGAACTCCTGAGGAAGGGCGCGTCCATTATAGTGCTGGATCCCCATGCCGACTATGTCCTCATGAGGCGGACCGGCTCTGGATCATTCTACAACGGCTCCATAAGGGTGTTCCGTACCCCACTGAGCACAGGAAGGTACGATTCCGTGCAGAAGGGCATCGTTGACGAGTTCACCCTGAAGTTCTCAGATCTGGAGGCGGATGACATCTCGGAAATAATGGGCATCAAGGAATCGTGGACTAATCTGAGGAAGTCCGTGGAAACCACCGTGAAGAACATGCATGGGAGGAGGGACTTTGATGATTTCGTTAAGACCGCTGAGTCACTTGAGCCTGAGGATTATCACAGGATTGCCGGCAGGATCAGGCTGCTCTCCAAGGTAAGGAGCATCTTTTCAGAACGGACCACCGGTCTGTCAGATTACCTTGCACCGGGAATGATGTCCATCCTTGATCTGTCAGGCATGGACCAGTTCCTTGCCGGATACTTCTCATATCGCGTGCTTGATGAGATTTATGATTCCAAGGTCACCTCAACCTACCAGTACCCCGTGTTTGTGTTCATTGAGGAGGCACACAACTTTGTCCCTCCCGGATCGCAGACGCAGATAGCCCAGATCATAAAGAAGATTGCATCTGAGGGCAGGAAATTCGGCATATTCATGGTTGTCATAACGCAGAGACCGGGCAAGATCGACCAGGATGTCCTCAGCCAGTGCAATTCCGAGATCATCCTGAGGATTACCAACCCGCTGGACCAGCGGGCTATCCTGGAGAGTGGAGAGGCAATAAGCCAGGCCGTCATAGACGACCTCCCCTCACTCAATGTGGGCGAGGCAATACTTGTGGGCCAGTTCGTGAAAGTTCCAGTTAACGTAAGGATCAGGGAGAGGGAAAGCATGGAGGGCGGCGGAGACATAGACGTGGTTGACATGCTGCGCAGGGCAAGGGAAGAACGGGACAGGCGCAACGATCCAAAGGCAGAGAGGCAGAGGATCTCAAGGCTGCTGGGTGACTGAAATGATCAGGTTTCTTCACATGTCGGATACGCACCTTGGCAGCAGGATATACATGAGCGATGACAGGGAACAGGATTTCTACGATTCCTTTGACGAGGCCATGGATATCGCCATAAGGGAGAAGGTTGACTTCATAGTGCATTCCGGGGATCTCTTCGATACATGGAGCCCCAGCAACTATGCGCTTTCCAAATTCAGGGATTCGGCACTCAGGATGAAAGAGGCGGGAATTCCCATGTTCCTCATAATGGGAGATCATGACAGGCCCAAGAGAACAGACTATCCGGCTGCCGAAATATTCAACTTCCTTGGGATAAGGCTTCTGGGAAAGGACGCAGTGGAAAATGTGACCCATGAGGTTGGGAACGACCGTGTCCTTATTGCCGGCATATCAAACATGAAGGGCTTCAGGCGCAATGCACTCCTTGAGGAGTACCGAAGGGCAGACGAAATCTCGGAGGGGAGCACAAACTCTGTCCTGATCTCACACCAGGCCATAACAGGCTACCTTTATGATGAAGCATGCGAAGCCAGGCCCGAGGATCTTCCCGTCAACTTTTCGTACCTTGCATTCGGCCACGTCCATGATTGGGCCCTGAAGCAGGATCGGAGACCTGTGTTTTCCTATGCTGGATCAACAGAGCTCAAGAGCACCAGGGAAATCCCTGCATTCATAAAGAACGGCAAGTCTGTGAACCTTGTCAGCCTGAATAACGGCATCGCAACCGTTGACAGGAGAAAGCTCAAATCTGTGAGGTTCCAGTACGCCATTGAGAGCAACCCTTCAGACTACCAGGCGCAAATAGATGAGGCAATCGAAAAGTTCTCCCCAAGATTCGGAAACAAGAAGCCTGTATTCACCCTCAGAATAGTGGGGAACACAGACAAGGACAGGGTCAGGGCAACCCTGAAGAGTTATGATGGCATAATATTCAGGCCGCCGGAGTTCATCTCGGAGAAGGTTGAGGTTGAATCCAGGCCCGGCATGGAGAATATTGGTGACTACATCAATGCATATTTCAGCAACGAGCCTGAACTTGCAGGAATTGCATCACAGTACTACAGAATCGCAAGATCGGACAGGGATGCTGCTATGAAATTCCTCATGGAAAAGCTTGGAGTTGGTGACCAGTGATCATACACAGCCTTGAATTGAGGAATTTCCTGTCCCATGAGAACAGCACAGTCAATTTCGATCTTGGGGTAAACCTCATAACAGGAAAGAACGGCGCAGGTAAGAGCAGCATAATAGACGGGATAAAGTTCGCACTATTCGGTGACACAAAACGTGGCTCGGTGCAGGATCTTGTCACAAGGAACAGGCTTGAGACGCAGGTATCGCTAGGATTCAGTGTGGGCCCTGACGAGTACAGGATCACCAGGATTATGTCTGTTGGAAAGTCCGGAATAAAGGGGCGGGACGCCACACTCCTGAAAAACGGTGCCGAAATGGCACGCACCGTTACAGGAGTCAACTCTGCAGTGGAAGACCTCCTTGGCATCAGTGAAGATCTATTTCTCAACTCCGTGTTCGTGGAACAGGGAGAGATTGCCTCCCTGGTATCCGAGAACCGAGCCGTAAGGGAGAAGACCTTCAGCCATATCCTTGGGCTGAATCTCCTGCAGCAGTTTGCGCAGGATATCCAGGATAAGGGGAAGGAGCTTAAGTCTAAGCTTGAGGCCTTGCAGGATGCTGAACGCCAGCTTGCCGACACGCGGCAGAGGATCCAGGATACCGAGGAAGAAATCAGGGGATATGAGGCACAGATCAGGGATGCTGATTCCAGGCGCCAGGTCCTTGAAGGAAAACTGATGAAAGCCGACACTGATTTCCAGGAAGCCAGGGACAGGGTCAGGGAGCTCAAGGCTGTTGCCGAGAGGATAGGAGAACTTCAAAGGAAAAGAGCTGGCCTTGACAGTGAACTGTCACACAAGTCCCTTGAAATAGAAAAGCTGAAGCATGAATTTTCCGAAAAGGGTGGCAGGATCGACCAGGCTCTGGTTGACAATCAGGACAGCATAAGGCGGTACCTTGATATCCAGGCCCGACTGGGAAATAATCTTACAATGCTGCGGGATGTTATCAGGCAGCTTGAAAAGATAGGCAGTGATGAAAATGAACTGAGGAAACTGGCACCCGTTCACGCTGATTATGAGAAAATACAGAAGGAATACCAGGCTGTTGAGGAAAGAATGAAGTCCCTGGAACATGCAAACGGGGAGTTTGAGTATGCCTTCAGGGCCCTTGACCAGGCGAAGAAGAAGGCGGAGAGTATCGGCAATGAATTGAAGTCCCTGCAGGAAAAACTGTCCGGAACCATCCACGGCGATCTTGAGGAAGCTGCCCTTTCCAGCCGGAAAGCAGCACTGGATGCTGAAAGATCCACCCTGAATGAGAGCATGGGGGGGATCAGGGCCCAGGTGGGCCAGATCAACGATCAGAGAAAAAAGATCGTAACAAGCATAGAGGAGATAAAGCACTCAAGCGTGTGCCCGCTGTGCAGACAGGAAATCACGGAGGAACACAGAAGCAAAATCGTGGCAGACTACAGTACTGAGGATAATGGGCTGGTGGGCAGGATTCAGGAGCTTTCTTCGAGAAAGAGGGAACTTGAAGCCAGAAAGGCCGAAATTGACCATGAAATTTCCGCGCTATCTTCCAGCGAGCTGTCCCGGCTATTCGCCCTGAAGCGTGATCTTTCAACCCAGGACAGCGAGATCAGGACCCATGAGGCTACCATAAGGAGATACATGAAGGAACATGAGGAATACGTGAACCTTCAGGGAACCTATAGCCAGACGGGACAGAAACTGAAGGACTTAAAGGAACAGGAAGACCGGCATAATTCCCTAGCGTATGCCATCCAGAATTCAGGCCGGGATGATCTTGAAGTAAGAAAGGCCAAGCTTGATGCTGAAAATTCTAGAATGTCTGATGATCTTGCGGCAATTTCCGCCACCCTGGGATTCTCGCCGGATGCAGAAACCGGAAACAGGCTGACGGCAAGCCTAAGGGCACAGCAGGATGTCATTGGGATCAGGGATAAAATAACCGGCCTGGATGCGGAAATAAGAGCAGCAGAGTCACAGATGAAATCCATGGATACCGAGATATCAGAGTCACAGGACATTCTGAAATCAAGCCCAGAAGCTGAGAATGCTCTCATCATGGCACAGGATGCCCACAATGCGGCCCAAATGGAAATGAATGATCACACGAAAGCGGTTTCCATCATAAAGGGCAAGAGTGAGGCCCTTGAGATGTCCCTGAAGAAACTCAGGGAGGATGAGACTGCCGCTGCTGAACGTGTTGCCAAACTGGAGAAGATCAGGGGTGCGATTTCCGCAATGGACAAGGTCCGGTACTGTTTTGATAGGGACGGAATCCAGAAAACCATCAGGAAGGATTCCGCAGTGTTCATAACAAACATGATGAGGGAGTATTCCCTGGCATTCAACCTCAACTTTGATGATGTCAGGGTTGAGGAGGATATGGGGATACAGGTATCGCAGAACGGCAACATGGAGAGCGTTGACATGCTCAGCGGAGGAGAACGCACAGCTCTTGCCATTGCCCTCAGGCTTGCCATTGTGAAGTACGTTAACGACAGCATAAAGACCATGGTCATGGACGAGCCCACTGTGTTCCTTGACGAGGACAGGAGACAGAATCTGACAGATATACTCCAGTATACATTCAATGGGGAGGAAAACCCAATCCCGCAGATGATCATAGTGTCGCACCATTCTGAGCTCAGGTCAGTTTCAAACAACGTATTCGAGGTGACAAAGCAGAATGGCAGCTCCAGAGTCCAGCCGGCTGAGTGATGGGGGGATCAGTGGGGTGCCTGAAGCGAAATCCCATTCGCGACGCCCACAGGGAAATACTTAAATATATTTCCTGTCAATTTGGAGACGTCAGGTTTCGGCAAGGAGTCGGTTTGAGTTGAAAATAAGTGCAGTTATACCTACCATAAATGAGGAACACACAATAGGTGAAGTCATAGACGGCCTCCGCAAGCTTGGCGACGTGGAAATAATAGTTGTTGACACCAACTCGACCGACCGGACACGCGAAATAGCAAGGGAGAAGGGCGCACTTGTCATTGAGGAGCCAAGGAGAGGCTATGGAAGAGCCTACAAAACAGGGCTTGATAAGATCACCGGGGATGTTGTGGTCTGCATGGATGGGGACGGGACATATCCAACAAACGTTGTGGGGCCGCTCATTGATCTGCTCATATATGACGAGGTGGACTTCATCTCATGTGACAGGATAACTCTCAGGACCAGCAAAAGTTATACCACGCTGCACTTCGTGGGAAACAGCATACTCACCAGGAGCATCGGCCTTCTCTTCAAAACCAGCCTGAAGGATTCCCAGAGCGGCATGTGGGTATTCAGGAGCGGCCTTTACAGGCAGATGAGGAACCTCAGCAACGGCATGTCATTCTCCCAGGACATAAAGATTGAAGCAATCAGGCTGGGGCAGTTCATAGAGGTCCCAATAAGATATGGCATCAGGATAACCAAGCCCAAGCTGAAGACCTGGCACGACGGCTTCTCAAACCTGTTCTATGTTTTTGTCAAGAGGGTAAACGGAAACTCCTGACCGGAATTCAAGACGAAAGGAAGCCTATTATACCTGATTCACTTGTTTCAACTGTGCTGAAAGAAGACCTCTCCGGCAAGCTCATGCTTTCTGGAATTGCGGCAATTGTGTCCGCCTTCGCATGGATCGCCGCTGCAATGCTCCTTAACCCGGGTTTTGATTTCTTTACCGGCGCCCTGAGCCAGCTTGGATACCCCGGATCAAACTTTCCGTGGGTCTACAACGTGGGACTGATGTTTACCGCAGTCCTGCTTTTCATATTTGCCTGCGGGCTTCTGCTGTGGTCACGCAACAAAATTGAATCAGCAGGCAGCTCCTTCTTCATGATGGCGGCACTTTTCCTGGCGCTCATAGGCATCTATCATGGAGGCACCTATCCCCACGATTTTGTCAGCCTCTGGTTCTTCATCATTGCCGATATCTCCATCATAACATGGGGAATAGGAATGTCCATTGAGAGCCTCTCCAGGGGCGGTTACATACTGCTCCTTGCAGCAGTAGCAACGGGAGCGGGCTTCGGCAGATCG
>JAKAQT010000067.1 GCA_021819605.1 Thermoplasmata archaeon | reverse complement strand
CCGATCTGGCAGCTCCGCAGAGAATGAAGCATGAATATTTCCACAAAGTTCTATGATGGCATGAATAAAAATGGCCCGCCAAAATACGGACTGTGGAAACTTGTATATACCCGTCACTTTCAACTTTGAACCTAGCATTGTTGGTGCCTGAATCATAACTCAAGCATGCCTCAGCAAAGGATATGTCATGAGTTGCCTGGAAGACTTGATATATGGCGGTATTCCCTGATAATCAGGTATATGCCGTATGCAAGGGGCATTGAGAAAAGTGGAATTATTGTCCATATACCATAATACTGATAAAGAACATCCTCACCCAGAGAACCCACAATAAAGCCGAATCCGAATGTAGATTCGTAATAGAAGACCCCAGTCTTGGTGTCTGAAGTTTTTGATATATACGCCAGGATCTTTGACATGCTGATTGAAACCCCCAGGCCAGAAATGGCTGATACTGCAACAATAATTGGGAGGGTGACCTTGAACGCGAGGAATAAAGCAGGAAAGAGCAGCAGGGATGAAATTGCACCATACTGCCATATCTTGAGATCAGGAACAAAGTTGAGCACAACAAAGCCCAATGCAACAACTGCCCCGTAGGTTGCGGTAACTCCACCTATAAGGTAATATGGGAAACCGTTAGCCTTCAGCAGCGGTTCCACTACAAAATACAGAAAACCTGAGAATATGCCGGCATAGAACAGAGGAAATATGTAGCTTAGTCTTGGAGATTCCCCGGATGCAGTTTCTTCCTTATATTTCATCCGTGGAGTGGTGGCCATTGATATGGCAAAGGCTGCAGCAGCAATGAGAAACACATACTTGAACCCATAAAGGCCAATGATCACCCCCATGACGGCAGGTGATGTTGCATTGGGAATACCCCAGGCGATGGAATACTTTTCAGCATTCCTGGATCCCTGAAGAGAACCCAGTGCAATCTCGCTTGATATCCACCAGGGAGCCTGAAAAAAGCTTGCAATTATGGCTATGGGAAGAAAGTATGATCTATATCCAAAGAGGAGGGCCACAGACATGGCCAGGAGGATGGCCAGGGGCACACTGACGCCAGCCCTCATCAGCCTTGATCCTGCCCTGCGGTATACGTAAGCTACAACAGGAAATGGCAGGGAGCTTGCCAGCCCTATAATGCCTATGAAGGTATATGAGAAACCAAGGTGTTCAGCTATGAGGGGAAAGGTAAAGCTGAGCCCAAGCCAGCCAGTGCTAAATGTAAAACTGCTTGCAATCAGCCTTGCTGAATCACTGGTAAGACTGTTCCGTGGCACACAGCGGTATGGCAGGCCTGGCTATAATCCTGATGCTCACTGAATTTTATCTATCTTGATTCCATCATCCTCATAAAATGCGATTATGTCATCAGCCTTCAAGCCGAGACGTTCCACAATCTTCCTTGGCAGAGTTATCCTGAAGGACGATCCCCTTGATGATATGTGTGCAACGTCCAAAAGTTTCTTTTTATCCATACAATGGTATTGTGGCAGGAGATATAATCATTATATGGGTACCCGCAGAGGCTGCTGGACGTTGCGATCTTGAAACGGGTTAACGGGCCCATAAAAACTGTGCACAGGAAACGCTGAGTTTTTATATCCTGAAAAGCTTCTGGTTAGAACTTCAATGGTAACTAAACCTGCCAGAATGTATAGCAAAATTACAGGGCCTGCCTACACGAGAAGAGAGTTTATGGGCGGCGTTCCTTATCCGAAGATCACAAACTTTGTTCAGGGAAACCAGAAAAAAGACTTTGAAATAGAGTTCAGGCTCATAGCCAAGGAATCATGCCAGATCAGGCATATAGCACTTGAGGCTGCAAGGGTGTCCGTGAACAGAAAAATGCTTGAAGGATCAAGCCCAGACAGCTACTTCCTGCAGATAAGACCATATCCTCACCAGGTTATCAGGGAACACAAGATGGCAACAGGAGCAGGCGCAGACAGGATATCAAGTGGAATGAGGGCTGCCTTCGGCAGACCGGTCGGCACCGCTGCCCGTGTACATACTGATGATATTATAATGGTGGGCCGCACGTCCCCGGACAAAGCCAGAAAAATGAGGGATGCGCTTCATAAGGCCTCCATGAAACTTCCTACACCCTGCCGCATAGAAATCTCAAAGGGCAAGGATCTGGCAGGAAAACTTGGTCTTTAATCTCTGATGGAAAGGGAAAATCCCCTAAAAATTTTTGAATCACTCTTTCCCGAAACTGATTTATCAGGATCTAGTCTTGATAACCATGGCTGGGACAGCAGGGTTCTGTTCTTGAAAAATGGCAGCGTTGTAAAGATACCGCTTGCGGATAGCTGTAAGAAACTGGAAAAGGAATACTGCGTACTTAAGTCAGTTAAGCCCCTTCTTGGCAGCCTTGTTCCCGACAGGATCGCGCTGGTTATGAAGAAATTCAGAGGTAAACCATTTGAGGTCCTTTCCTACAGGGCCATAAAGGGAATTACCATTGAAGATGCAGTGCCGCTCTCAAGGGACATGGAAACCTCGGTATGGACGCAGATGACGCGCATACTGCCAGCAATCCATCATCATATGCCGCCCGGCCTCAACAAATGTGGAATCTCCTCATTGAACGGCCCAGGGTGGCGAGACTTCTATGCAGGATTTCTTCAGGATCTGAGAAAAACGGTCT
Organism: Thermoplasmata archaeon; assembly: GCA_021819605.1. Classification (GTDB taxonomy): domain Archaea; phylum Thermoplasmatota; class Thermoplasmata; order Thermoplasmatales; family Thermoplasmataceae; genus UBA509. The sequence continues at coordinate 5,883 of JAKAQT010000067.1, read as the reverse complement.
TCCCAATCCTGAATGACCATCTTTCAAGCTATCTGGAGAGCCAGATCATAACCTTTGTTGACGATGATTCAAATTTCGAATTCCGACCTGCACTGATTCATGGTGATATTGATCCCAGGAATCTCATATGGGATACACATTCACTCAGGATATCAGGGATAATAGACTGGGGGGACTGCATGATTGGGGATCCGGCCTTTGATTATGCCTCCATGCTATTCAATGAAAGGATCGGCCTGCAGCTCATCAGGAACCAGAGAGAACTTGCAGGTATCGATCCAATCAGGAGAATTGAATTCTATCACAGGATGGTACCTGTATACTGGATTACTTATGGCGTCAGGAACAGAAGGGAAGATCTTGTCCGTGACGGAATAAGAGAACTTGAAAATAGGACTGGATTCAAGATTCCAATCCGCTGATTGCAGGTCCGCGCATGGATCAGAAGAGTGACTGCATGCTTTCTCTGGAACCAATGAAATCCTGGATGAGCTTTGCCGCAAGCATTGACGTGTTGCCGTTATCATACACTGGCGTCATTTCAACCACGTCAAAACCTATGATCCTCTTGGCGAAGTGGGTGATGAGGGACCTCGCGTCAACAGCACTTATACCGTAAGGTTCCGGTGTTCCCACGCCAGGAGCTTCCGATGGGTCTATACCATCCATGTCTATGGAAAAGTATATTCTGGAAGGATTTTTTGATTCTATTTCCTGAATGGCAGATTCAATACCCTTGGACCTGACCTCATTTGCCGTGAAAAACCTGACCTTTGACCATTCCTCCGATCTGTATTCCTCCATTGATACAGACCTGGTGCCTATTGAGAATATCTTTCCAGCACCAAGTATTTCCAGGGCCCTTCTTGTGACACAGGCATGATTCAGCCTGTTTCCTATATACTCCTCCCTGAAATCTGAGTGGGCATCTATGATGATCATCACTGTATCCTTTGGAATGTTCCTGACGGCACCAACAGTTACCGAGTGCTCACCTCCAAGCATTACCGGTACCTTGCCGGATCTCATCATTGTGCCCGTGACACTTTCAACGGTGTCAACCACTTCCGATACGTCCTCGCCTACCTGCAGGTTGCCCAAGTCACAGATTCCTGCAGACAGGAAATCCACACCGTATGAAAACTCAAAGGATTCAAGATTATCATAGGCAAGCCTTATTGTATCAGGAGCAAGCCTCGATCCCCGCCTGAAGCTGGAGGTACCATCAAATGGCACCCCGAAGACCACATACCGAGCCTCTGTGTAAGGCGACACAGCGTCGGCGATTTTCCTGTGTGAAAACAGATCTTTCAGTTCTGGAACATTATCTTCCTGACACCCATTGTTTCCCAATAGGATACCTCCGTTCCGGGTTTTACCCGTTCGATCTCCGTGGGATCAAGCTGAACAACAAATGTCTCAAATGTCTCCGAGTCCATCAGTTGAGCCTCATTGTTTGCAATGGATAGAACCTGGGCGTTCTTCTTTTCTATTATTGGTACCTTGACCTTATGCTTGACGGGGTAAACTACACTTCTCTTCTGTCCGTCAAACACTCCTATGGCCACAATCCTTCCCTTTGCTTCACCATGCTTCCCTGGTTTGGACATTGTAATGTCAACTATCTTGCACGGTACATCGTCTACAAGCATGTATCTTCCTACCTTGAGTTCTCTAACTTCGGCTTCCTGCCAGCTCATGTGATTCTTTTCGTAATGGTCTCTCTCTTTATATATTTTCTATTGCGGAATACGCATAATAAATGGGAAAAATCAGTTGTAATCTTCAAAGGGCAAATCCTCATATGCAGGCCGCAGGAGTGATCCGCCTCTTTTCAGAATTACACCGTTCACTATTACATCGCTGACGCATGATGTATCAGCAGAATACACAATATTTGAAACTGCATTGCTGATTGTGGTTGGAGCCATCCTTGGATTCCCGGCGTCCATTAGAACTATATCTGCCAGCATTCCTGGTGCGATGACCCCAATGTCCTTTCTCTTCAGGGAGGCAGCAGCATTCACGGTAACCATATCCAGCAGCATCTGGGCATTTGTTGATGCAGGGTTCCACCGATCATTCTTGACCCAGATTGAACCGAATTTCATTGAGGAGATCACGTCCTGGGAATTGTTTGAAGCAGTGCTGTCCGATCCGATGGACACGGTAACGCCATTGTTCAGGTATTCAGGTATGGGCGCAATTCCCCCGACGCCAAGCTTTGCGTTGCTGACAGGATTCCATGAGACGCTGGCTGATGCCTTCGAAAGCAGTCTGACCTCATTGAGTGTTGCCCAGACCGAATGCGCCGCAATGAACCTTGGGCCAAGGAAGCCGATTTTTGAGAGATGCTCTATTGGCCTTTCGCCTTTCGAAGCCTTTACGAAATTGTAAACCTCTTCGCGGGTCTCGGCAAGGTGGCCATGTATTATTGTATCCTCCCTGTCCGCCACATCCAGGGCGGAGAGGTAGGTCTCATCGCCAGCCACGTAGATTCCCTGAACGCCTATGGCTGGAGTTACCAGATCGCGTCCCCTGAATTCACCTATGAAATGATGGGCATTCTTCACGGGATTCCCCTTCTGGGTTGTCTTGTCCTCATCAAGGGTATTCCAGGCCAGGAAGCCCCGGATACCGGCTTTTTCAACTGCTCTGGCAATCACGTCCTCCGAGTAGTATAGATCAAGGAATGACGTTACACCGGAATGCACCATTTCCCTGATTCCAAGAAGTGCAGAGTTGTAAAGTCCTTTCTCAGTCCTTTCGCCATCAAGCTTGAATGTCCTTTCAAGGAAACTGGACAGGGGCACGTCATCAATCTGCCCCCTCAGGTGCGTCATTGCCACATGGCAGTGTGTGTTGATCATCCCTGGCATCGCTATACTGCCTGTTCCATCGATGATTTCGTCTGCACCCTTCTCTTCCGGTCCTGTGTAGGCGATCCTGTTTCCCTCGATCAGTATGTTTCCCCTGAAGACTGACCTGTTGATGTCCTGTGAAACAATAATTGCGTTGCGAATCAGCATGCTTTTCATGCGGGTGATATTCCAATTGGAGTAATAAAGTGACCTCAAACCCTATTTGCTCTGAAAACCAGTAGATTCATCTGAAATAGAGGGACCATGAGGAATGGATTCCGATTAGTCCCGAAGAAATCCAGAAGCATGATGCCCATGGCTTTGCCATTACTTACACTGGAGAAGAATCATTACACCCACTGCAGCATCAACTGGCAGGAAACATGGCAAACTTTTATGAAAAATACATCCGCCTTCACCGGTTTCAAGTGCGAGAAGCCGCCTGATACGCCCGTCTGTAAGCTGGATAATCCTGGATTCTACCATTTATCCGTTCTGGGAAGCTTTCCAAGCTTCTTCATTTTTCTTTCTGGCGAACTTCTTACAACGTAGATTGCTGTTATGAATACTGCAATTGCAACAGCAAGTATCTGGAAACCGAGGGAAGATACCATCTGGTCCACAGCAAAGACAATGAACGCTATGATTCCTCCCAGTACTGCTGCCGCACCAATCCCGCCGAGAGCTTCCGATCTGAACCGCTTTTCCTGGACAAACACGAAGTATGATATTATTGCAACAAGCGATATGATCAGGGCAACCATCATAACGGGATTTACAGGGAAAGAATATTCCTGCAGAGGAGGAGGGAATCTCTGTCCATCGATGTTCGTGGAACCTGTAAAGATCAGGGCAATCCATGATACCAGTTGCATCTCATATGCCTGCGTGTAGGCTGCAGCATATGAGTATGAATACCGGGCCATGAGATATAACACAAAAACCTGATCAAGAAGAGGGAGCAGGGAAAGTACCAGGTATGATATGGAACGCTGTATGGTGCCGGACTTTATGCCGCCAATTGTTGCAGTGACGCTGATTACCATGCTGAAGGTAATGAAGGTGCGGAGAGTGAACGGTATTACAAGATGGGACAGCAGCCTGCTTGACTGTACATATGAACTGAACCATGAAAAGAAGTTGGGGGCTCCGCTATTTCCAACGTCAACACCAAGGGAGATCAGGATCAACATCAGAATTATGAGTATTACAAGCGGATTCACATATGACCTGAACCTCGGCGGTACGAAGAGTGACAGGATCGGCACCAAAGAGAGTACTATGAAAGGGGCCAGGTAAACATCTCCAAGGAGATGCGGAACCACATAGATGATCAGCACTATTGATGGGAGCATTATTAGTCCGTTTATGACCGTCCTGACTGTGAGTTCCTTCATGTTTATCCTCCAAGATTAAGGGTGCGAGCGTAGCCATATTCAGCCATGAGCCTGAGCAGAAGGTCCCTTTCACTGGCTGTTGCCGTTTTTATGCCTATGCCATTGAAGAAGTGCGAAACAGCTTTGATATAGCGTCTCTGCTTATTGGCCGTGCTGATCATCAGCTTGCGGAAAACCTCATCTTCACGCTTCTCCACAAAGTCATACCCGTCAACTAGGAACAGGTACGTCGGCCTCCCGCTCTGGTAATCCCTTGGGGAACGCGGATGAAAGTTTTCAGGGAATGACATGGAGGATATGATGAACACAACAGCATTCTTCTTGATTCGCTTCCTGATTTTCTCCACGGCAGACTCAATGGAGAAGTCGCCGGAAGGGCGTATCTCCGCCACAAGCTTCTCAAGCTTCTTTATGGGTTCCTCCGACTTCTGGGCAGGAATGAAGTGATCGAGGCTGGACGATATCACCTGGAAGCCAACACCATCACGATTCTTTATGATTGAATAAGACGCATTAAGGACGCTTGTTACCACTGTGTCGTACATTCTCCTTGTTGTGGTTCCCTGATTCATTCCACTGCCGTAATCCAGGACAAAGTAAACGTCGATCTGCCGCTCTTCCTCCATCTGCTTAATGAAGAGGTCCTCATAGTCGCCGCCATTGTACCTGCTCCAAACTATATAGCGGAAATCGTCGGATTCAACATATTGCCTCACCCCATAGAAATCGTAACCCTGCCCTGATTTCCTGGAATAGTGCATGCCTGCAGTGAACAGGAAATTACTGAGTCTTTCGCTGCGCTGCGTGTAAATATCTGAAAGGGCAGGGCCTATCTTCACCTCATCAATTTTCTCCAGAATGGACCGGGTGATGCATATCTTCATGGGGTCCTGCACGTAGGTTATGAGGGGGCCAATCCTGTATTTCCCAATGGCTATGGATTCTATGGAATATGCCTTCTCCACAGTCTGCCCAGGGGACAGAGCTATTTCACCCTCGAAGTCTCCATCTGTCCTGAACACATCCGAAAGGGTATCATAATAGTGGAAGGTTATTGTTCTGGACGTGGGATTGGTGAACCTGACCCTTATTTCCTTGGGCTGGTGTTTCCTGCCATGATCATCCTGGATGAACCTTTCGATTTCTATCCTGAACAGGTCTGTTGCCGTCCCCTTGTTGAAGAGTATGATGTCCGCAGCTATGACAAAAAACAGTACAAGGGAGAATATTATGAAGTACCTGTATCCGAAGAACAGTGCCTCAAGTACCGCACTTGTAACTGCTGAAATCAGAGCATAGCCGGACTTCTTGATCATTTTGGTGTCGCTACCTGCGATATAACCCGGTCAATAACCCGGTTGACTGTGCTCATGGCATCCCCTCCGTTCTCCAGCAGTGCCTCGGGCCGGAGCATTATCCTGTGGTTCAGGAGTTCGTGCGCCAGGAACCTGACGTCCTCTGGAATCACGTATTCGCGTCCGTTGAGCATTGCGTTTGCCTTTGCTGCCATAAGATACTTTGCGGTTGTCCTGGGGCTTGCCCCAACAAGTATGAGATCATTGGTTCTTGTTGTGCGTATAATATCAACAATGTATGTTATGATCTCGTCGCTTGCGTATAAGATC
>JAKAQT010000002.1 GCA_021819605.1 Thermoplasmata archaeon | reverse complement strand
ATACTTTCTGGAGCTTTTTAGCTCCCCTATATAGTGCTCTATTCATTAGACACCTCAACAGTGCTGAGGCTCTGAGTTCTAATAGGCATTTTTTGCACAAAATACAATATCTTATGGAATCAGTATTTATGTATGTAAAAGTGGTGACTATATGGCCTATCTAATGTTGCTTGAGTTCTGATCCACGTATTATCTCATATTTCCCCTGGAGATATCCCTCCCTCAGATTGGAATAGGCAAGGGCATTGAGCCTTGCGTATTCAAGGAGTGAGGAATCATTGCTCCTCTTCACGGCCCCAGGTATACCTGCCACCAGAGATTTTTCAGGAACAGAGAAATTCTGGGTTACAACCGAACCGGCAGCTATTACGCTTCCGCTTCCTATTCGCGAACCATTGAGTGTGATGGCGCCCATTCCCACTATGACGTAGTCCTCAACTGTGGAACCATGGACAATTGCGTTATGGCCTACCGACACATGTCTGCCTATGGTTGTGGGATAATCATCATCGGTATGCACAGTCACGTTATCCTGTATATTTGAGTTGTCACCAATAATGATTCTGTTCTGGTCACCCCTGAGAACAGCATTGTCCATTATGGCCACGTTATCTCCTACTGTAACATCGCCAATCAGTGTTGCCGAAGTTGCTATAAAGCATTGTTTTCCTATGGAAATTGCCATAACCTGTTATCTTCAGAATTCTATTTAACATATGCGGGTGCCTATTCTCGCCCAAATTAAGTGAGACTTACCATAACAGGTTGAAATTCTGGAATAGGGCATATCTTTGCACTCATAAAAACGAAAAAAGTTGCAAATGTTGGAACTGAGCAAGGAATCCATGCAATATCCTGTCATAGATAACTTTATATGATATATTTAAATTGTCAGACGATTGTATGATCAAAATGGTATTCCATGCCTGATTGAATCATGCATCTAAGGTGAGATCATTGTCGGTACCGTACAGAATTACAGTAAGGGTGTCCAAGGATACCATGAACCAGCTTGAAGAATTGGTCGAAAATTTCCAGTATGAAACGGTATCCGATATAGTAAGAAGGGCAATCGATGAATTTATAGAGAGGAATTACAGAAAGGGGCCAACGGCAAAGATAGACCTTGTGCTGCCAAAGAAGGTAATGCAGGACCTTGAATCCGACTTAAACCAGGGGTCGGCAATTTCTCTGGACGATCTCATTCGGGTGATTCTCAGGGACTATACTCTCAGCAGGATAAGCAAGGAGATCAAGGAAATTTCCAAGGAAGAGAACATTAAATAATATTCCTGAGCATCATGAAAGCCAATGGTAGTAATACGGGCTGAAGAGAAGTTCATAATCGAAACTTTCGGAAACGACCTCATCGGGAGGATATGGGATTTCTCTGGAATAATTGGATATACTTTTGAAAGAGATGGTAGTGAAATAAAAGTTGAATTCAATCCAGATAGACCAGACCTTTTTTCCTTCACCACACTTCAGTCTGCTATTTCTTGCTATTATGACGGAAAGAGGATTGGACCCATTAATTACATAAATGGCAAAGTTGTCTTTTCAGTATCCGACGAAGCCATTAAACTGAGACCATTTGTAACATCCTTTGAGGCTGTAGGGACAGCCATTGGAAATCGCTTCAGGGACCTTATAGACTTTCAGGAGCGGGTTCACCAGAGCATTGGCAAGAACCGAACCAAGGTGTCAATAGGACTCCATGACATGAAGCGGGTAGTTCCTCCTCTTCGGTACGTATCCCTGGATTCGGAGAAGCTCAGGTTCACCCCTTATGACAGTTCCGCAGAGATGTCTGTTCATGAGATACTAAGCCAGCACCCAAAGGGAATTGAATATTCAAAGCTCCTCACGGACACCAGACATGTTCCAGTTATCATGGACTCAAAGGACAGGGTACTCTCAATGCCACCAGTAATCAACGGAGATGTTTCAAGAGTCAGTGAGGACACAGGCCATTTCTTTGTGGACATCACGGGCACTGATTCAAGGTCAGTGGCTCAGGCCTCGCAGCTCCTTCAGTATTTCTTGCAGAATTCTGGGTTTTCAATACTCGTTACGAAACAGGATGGAGGGATGGATTTCCGCTCCATTGCCAAAATGGATGGGCGATCAATTGAAATAAATGTGCCAAAGGCAGCAAGGATACTTGGGGTGGAAAAAATTCGGGAGGAAGAAATATCTAATGCCCTTCTGAAAATGGGTTACATTAAGTGCGAATCTTCTGGGCAGAAAGCAAGCATTGATGTAACTGTTCCGGGAAACAGGACTGATGTGATGGGAGAAATGGACATCATTGAGGACATTGCAAAGGCAATAGGCTATGACAACGTTGTCCCGGTTGTCCCCGTTCTCGACGTGATTGGAAGCAGCCGGCCAGATACAGTGTTGAGAGATAGGATACGCGAAATTTCAATTGGACTCGGACACCAGGAGGTGATGACGTTCGTGGTGACATCATCTTCCTTCTATGATGGGGTTCACAGGGAAGATGGCATTGTTGTGCACAATCCCAAAAGTCTCGACTTCAGCATAGTCAGGGACAGGCTGCGCCTGAACATTCTGGAATTTTTCAGAATAAACAAGAGGCGATCACTGCCCCAGAAAGTATTCGAGATTGGCGATGTAATCGTTAACGGGATTCAGAAAACTTCACTCTGCTTTGCAATGATTTCTCCGCGATCCGGTTTCTCGGACATAAAACAACCCCTTGAGGCGCTTCTGCAAAGGTTTGGCCAGTCTATTGAAACCATACTTCCGGCAGATAGTGAAGAATTCATTCAGGGAAGATCCGGAACAATAGTTATTAATGGAAAAAAAGCAGGGATTATTGGCGAAATAAATCCAGCAAGTCTGCTGAAATTTGATCTGGCAAATCCAGTATCTGTCTTTGAGATAGATATTAGTGCTCTTACTGGGTAGTTCCAGAGTATCCCGAAAATTTGTAAAATATCTTATCAGATTGGGAAGAAGACATCCTTATCCCAAGCCTTCGGACTTCATCGTGGTCGATGGTTGTATCTTTGAAGTTATAGCTTGCAAGGGATTTTTCAATGAGTTCCCTACTGCACCTGGTGGCCCTAGCAATGTATCCAACTGACCTTAACCAGTCATCAGTGTTCCTCAGTGCTAAGGGGTCTGACACGTATCCCCTGAGGATGAGATGAACCATTGCAACTTCCCTTTCGGTGAACTCTATATTTGACGAAAGGGCACAGCATGGGAAGCCACCCAGAACCTCATGATAAGTACGGGTCAACTTATACTTCCCATCAGAAATAAGCTCACTCAGGAAAGGTTCCCAGATGGCAATACTGCAGCATTTTCCATTGACGAAGTTTTCAATTCCCGAGCGTGGATCTAAAAACACCTGTGTTTGGGGGTAATCTTTCATGAATTCCATCACGAGAGATATCATTGTGGAGGATTCCGAGGTAAGGATGCAATCTTTGCAGTTATGATCCGATGTGATTATGCCTGATCCTCCGGAGGAAACGCCCATGAGGATGAGTGTATTCCTGTTCATAAGAGAAAAATCCAGCGAGGGAAGAGTGGGTACAAGGGATAGCTCTAATGTACCATGACTGAGGTCCTCAAGCGCCCTGATGGCTGAATCGTACTCAATTGGCATGATTTCCGATCCCATTGCTCTGGCTGCCCTTATTATGTGGGAAAGAATTGGAACATATTCAGACGATCTTAAAAAACCAACTCTGACAAGCCCCGGAACTGGACCTGGATAAAATTTTCTGTCATAAATCCTCCATGTGTTTGCGTTTGCAACTCTCATTAGGTTTCCTTGGGCTTCCAGAGACTTTACAAGTTCAGAGCAGTAACTTCTGGAGATGGAAAGCTTCCTTTCTAGCTCAGACTGCGTTACTCCGGACGACCCACCCCTAACAATTACCCTGGATATTTTTGCGATGGTTTTCGCCCTGGCAGTTTTACGTCCCTCATTGTTCAAATGTATCTGAATACGCATGGACGAGATATAGAAAATTGTTATTCTATCTTTAAGAAAATCAGGGAACGATCTTCCGATCAGTTTTTTATATATTGTTTCCATTAGTGCTCTTCAGGTACGACTCCAATGGAAAATCAGCTGGAACAGAATATCACTTTAAGGGCAAGGGTGGCAAAGCACACCGACTTTCTGGTCGTTGGAATACTGTTTGTATTCTATCTCTTCTTTGCCAACTATTTTGCCTGGGGACTAACATTTGTCAATGGCGGTGGGATCAGTACCCTTCCAACATCAGGAGGAAGCGATCCCTACTATAACTTTTACTTGATACTCCATTTTCTTTCCACCGGACACTGGCTTGTTCACGACCCGGCACTGAACTTTCCATTCGGTTCAACCAATCCAAGGAATCCATTCTTCCACGTGATGCTAGTCTTTGTAGCTGAGGTGCTCTCCCCAATATTTGGGGCAAAGATGGCTGCTTTCTACGCTTTCGAGGAATTCGATGCAGTATTCGGTGCACTTCTCATAATCCCTGTTTACCTCGTCACCAAGGAACTTTTCGGTAAGAGGGCGGGTTACATATCTGCGTTCCTGTATACACTCATGCCAAGCAACCTTTCAGCTGGAATACTCTCAGGTGGCAGGATGCATACTCCTGAGCTCATTTTTGCGTTTTTCACAATATACTTCTTTGCCATGGCTATAAAATATTCCGGAAAGGGAAGAATACTGGAAAATCTGAAAGATTTCAGGACACTTCCGTCCAGACTCAGGGATTTTTACCATGAAAACAGAAAATCAACCACGTACGCCTTGCTGGCGGGCGCTTCGCTTGGGGGCCTGATGCTTGCCTGGCAGGGTTATGCCTATATTGAAGCAATTATACTGATATACATAGTAATCCAGCTCATAGCTAACCTTATTCTTAAGAGACCAACCGGATACATTACATTCTATTTTGCTCTTTTTATCATACTTGGTTTTGCGATGGGGGCCTATTATTACCAGGCTATCGGAGAAGGCCCCGGATGGTACAACGCTGAATTGCTGATCGGGATACTCATCATACTATTCTCGGCAGTTATAAACATAATTGGGAGAAGACCCTGGATACTCATTATTCCCATTTTGATAGTAGTTTCAGCAGTGGGAATACTTGGTATGGACTTTTTCGCTCCATCTCTGTTCCACACACTCATAAGTGGTGACGGCTATTTCATCAAGACAAGAGTTTATTCCACCATAGCAGAGGCTCAGGCACCGGCACTGGGATCGTATATCTCAGGATTTGGGGTTGCCCAGTTCATCTTTGGAATTGCAGGTATGATTTATGTGGTTTATCTCTACCTGAAAGAGCGTAAAGAAGAAGTGCTCTTCATAATGGTATTTTCACTTGTTTCAATTTACATGAGCTTTGCTGCCGCGCGTTTTAACATAACTGCGGCCCCTGCCTACGCCATTCTGGGTGGAGCCATAATAATGTATTTTGCAAAGATGGCCAGGATAGATGACCTGAAAAATAGGAAGAACGTTGGATACGGCTCTGTGCGGAAGTCAATTAAGGGAAATATAAAATGGGTGCAGGCAGCATTCGTAGTGGTCATTGCACTGGTGCTTCTTGTTCCGTCAGGGCTTTCAATGGTTTCTGCTTCAGTTCCAGCCAACTCTGCTACACAGGTTAACACACAACTGGGTAGCGCAATTCCAGCCTTTTTGAAGGGAACCAATAATACAACAGTCTCATTTGCTGGGGCACTTGGGGTGCCAATAGATAATGCAACTCAGCCAATTGCGCTCTCTCTGGCATGGCTGTCAAGCCAGGATACCAATCTTCCATTAACGGAAAAGCCTGCCTATGTAAGTTGGTGGGATTATGGTTTCCAGGAACTTTATCAGGGACAGCATCCCACAGTAGCAGATGACTTCCAGCAGGGGATACCGCAAGCGGGCGAATTGCTAATGGCACAGAATCAGAGCCAGGATATTGCCCTTTTCATAGCCATTGATCTCCAGGCTAACTTCCAGCAGAACGGTGACCATTTCAGCAGCAACATCACTAACACCCTGATTTCAGCACTTGGAGTAAATGAGTACAAGATTATCCTTAATGCATCCAAGAACCCGGGGGCGTTCACTCAGACGGTTCTTTCCAGCCCTGCAGTTTATGGACAGTACATTAGCTCCATAACTTCTGCCAACGTTTATTACGCCTTTATGAAGGGCAACTTATCGTACAATTTCCCAACAACCACTCTTGTTAACCTGTATCAGAGTGTAGAACAGGAAACAGGCTACAAAATTGGGTACATTCAGATCGATCACAATCTGTTCCCGAGCTCGGCAACAAATCCTGGCATATTTTATGCCCCAGCTTACCTCACATACACCCCATCTTACACATCTACCGGCGGCGAGGTTATTCCCACAGAATACTACAATGTTTACGCGACCACAACAAACGGGACTTTCCCACTCAACAACCTGTCTGCAACGGCCATACCGATTTCATATAACATCCAGTACACCCCGCAGTTTTACAACACTTCCATTTACAGATTCACAATAGGATATCCTCCGTCCGCCGTTAGCCAGACAAATGGAATTCCCGGTGTTGATTACGGGCAGTCCACTGATACGGTTATGCCGGCGTGGAATATGAGCAACTTCGAGATAGTCTACGAGAACAGCCTTTACAACCCATACAAGAACTATCAGGCACATCCCAATGATTTCAAGGAAATACCACTTCAGGAGGCATACAAGCTACAGAAGGAAAACAATGGTACTGTAATCATGTTTTCATCAGCGTCGCAGATGCTCTCATACAGTGATCCAATAGTTAAATATTTCCCGGGGGCCATAGTGCAGGGCAAGGTAACCACTCCCGATGGTGCTCCAGTTCCGGACGTACGGGTGACTATTTTCGATCAGTATGGCATACCTCATCAGACGGTTCTAACAAACAGCAAGGGTGATTATTCATTAATGGCCGTTCCAGGTAACGATACACTTATTTATTCTACTGGCACTCTGAACCAGCAATATCTCATAGGTTCTAACAGCGTGGGAGATCGGGCAATAACAGTCTCCAACAGCCAGGCGGAAAGAACCACAACCGGCTATAACTCTACAACAGGCCTTCCAGATTATTATTTCACCGAGAACCTTAATGTCTCATCAAGCACCGTTTCAGGATCTGCCCATTATTCTTACCAGCAGGTGACTAATGTAACAAACGGCGGAAGCAAAGCCATAATTTCGACTCCAATAAACAATGGCAATGTAATTTTACGCAACTCCACGTACAACCTGACCTACAACCTTACCATGAAGGATGGAAGCTGGTCATTGAAAGATGTGCCTCCGCTTTCATATGAAGCAAGCCTGTATACTGGCGGACATTATTTCGCAAACGTGGAAATGGTTAACGTTACGCTGGGAAGCAATGTTGTGTATAACATTCAGGTACCATTTGATGTGGCCTTCGTCAACACAACAGTTGCTGGAAAACCTGTAACGGGAATGTCACTATCAGCCGCCACAAACAATGGTATGGTGTGGTCATCCAATGTATCCAACTCTACCGGCGTGGCAAAGCTGTTTGTCACCCCAGGAACTTATGAAGTAAGGGTATCAGGCAATTTCACAGGCTCCTATCCCGTGAAGGTAACTTTTAACAACTGGAATGAAAACACATCTGTTAATCTCACCCCTGAACCTGCAGCCCTGGTATCAGTGAACGTCGCCGGATCAACAGGAAACACTTCCGTGGTGTTATACCATGATGGCCAGCTGGCCAGTCCTTTAAGCATGTCACGCTTGGCTGGGAAAACCTATACCTCCCTTGTACCGTATGGCACATACACACTTTATGCTGTATCCGGAAACCTGTCATACCTGCGCACACTTCAGATTACTACAAACACAACGATGACAGTTTCATTGGTTCCATCGGGAAATCTCACCATAACATCACATATACATGGCGTATCAGCATACTCTGGATACTATGAGATTCTTTCAAGCTCAGTTCTTCTGGAGGACCAGTTCCTTACTAATCATACATTTACCATGCTGGTGCCAGAGGGTTACTATACGGTATCGGGACTTGGAACATACACTGGAAACACACTATCAGGGATGTATCAGCTCAATACGGGAAGAAGTACATTCGTGAATCTTTCGCTGCAATATAATCTCTCAGTAACTGCTCTTCCATTTATAAATTCCAACACTGCAACAGGTTATTCAACATCATCATCTGAATTCAGTGGATTGGCTGTACTGCAGTATGATAATGTGCCAATATCATTCCAGCCAATCGGCGTAAAAGGCTATGCTCAACTCTTCTACCCCTCATACGCATCTGGAATGACCAATCTGAATTATTCCGGAGCATTCTTTGGCAATTTCAGTGCGAAGGCTTCCTCAGGAACTGTTAACCTACCTCTTACGCCAAGGACCATAGGATTCAGCATCCAGGTCAGGGGAGATAACTTCCTGCCATCAGGCACAACTGTGTCATTCGTCGGTAATAACGGTGTTTTTAACTACACTTCCGCCACTGGATTTGCGAATGTTAAGCTGCAACCTTCTGTATATCTACTGAATATTTCGCAGAAGAACTATGAGATAGTTTCCACACCAGCATTCATGAGTGTGGTAACAGGCATGCCGTCTGCTGTATCAATCAATTCATCAGCGTATTCCGACATTACAGTTGAGAATTCTACAGAGGTCTTCCTCTTCAATTCAACCGGAATTGCTGTAAACAATATACAGCATACACCGGATGCCACCTACACTTTATATGCATTCAACTCTACCAGGGGCGTTTATTTATCAACGCTGAAGGTTAACGGGAACGCCAGGTTTGAACCGGCTTTTAAAGCTTATAATACGGTTTCTCTAACCAACTCTCTGGGAGTGGCATCAGGAACTTACTTCATCAGCGCAGATAATCTAAATATGTCGTTCCCGTCAGGAAATGTATCTTTGCCGGTGGGAACATATTCTGTGAGCTATATACAGCACACATCGAATAATACTGGGTCATATCTCATAAATGGGACGTCATCTTTTGATCTTACAGGGAATATGATATTGAATCTCAAGGTCAGCCAGTCTGAGGTTTATTCTACACTTCGTGGGTACCTTGCATATGGTGGGTCTCCTGCCCCATATGCTTCCGTAATGTTACTTAACTCTACCGGGGACGTCATCGCCAAAGGGAACTCCAACTATCTGGGCTACTATAGCATGACTGTACCCAGCGGAAACTATACTGCATACATACTTGACAATGCCACAGGCTCAGGCTACTTTGGCTCCGTAACTGTGCCGGGATTCGCTGATGTTGTTTACCAGAACGAAACTCTGGTGCCGGCTTTCAGGGAATACGTTACCGTGAACCTTGGCACATCCATTATAAACCACCTTGTAACCGCCTCAATCGGCACAAATGTCTATGCATTCAATTCAAGTGTTGGCAGCGTTATTCTCCCAAGGGGCAATTACACGTTTTCTTCGGCACTTTCTAGCACAACCGAAGCCTCCAACGGGACTGTAATCAGCCTAAGCTATTCCCAGTCTGAGACAATATACGTCAACTCTCCTGGATCGCTGCAGATAAGTCTCCAGCTTGTAGTATACCATGCGTTCAACATGAAGCTCACACCGCCAATCCGGAGTATACTCCCCGGAGGAACAATGAGTGGAAATGTAACGCTGACAAATCAGGGAAACTCACTGGAAAATATCACGCTCAGTTCAGGCAGTTCTTCATGGGCGGTTAAGTTCAACGTGAGCGGTGTGGACCTCAAGCCAGGTCAGTCTGCCAATCTGAGCATGAATGCAACGCTGACGGGCAGCATACCCTACGGCAGGGAGAACATACCTGTGCTTCTCAAATATGCCGGAGGCAATACTACTGTTACTGTTCCGGTAAACATCCAGAGGGTGTCCAACTACACTGTTGTTCAGAATATATCCTCAATGACAAACGGAACTGAGCTGTATCTTCCAATAACCATAAAAAATACAGGGAATTCCCCGATTGCGGTTAATCTGAGCATCAGCACAAACTCCTCGGTTGGAACTTCTCCAGCTGACTACGGATGGTCTTCAATGTTCGTTTATAACGGTACTTACATATCAAGAAATCTGTCAAGCAACGTGTACGCAAACATAACGGTACCATTTGGGCAGTCTAAGGTTATATACATAGTACTCACGCCATCTTCAACATCAAACGTAATCAAAAGTTTCAGTTTCGAACTATCAACCAGAGGAGCAGGTCACTATGAAAACATAACAGTCTCAGCTGCCACTCCGTCTCTATCATCGGTTTCTCCATATCCTGTAGGGCCTGGAGTTATAGGGAATTACACTGGTGATCCGTATGAAAGCCTCATCATAGGTCTCGTAGTTATAGCTGTGGCCGTGGTGGCAGGAGTATTCGTGGCAGGATACAGGGGGCGCAAGAAATGAGGAAGTATTTTTCAATCCTTACCGTTGTAATGATGGCGTTTCTTGCATTCTCGGTAGTGGGGGTGTCACACGCATCATATGTCCCGCCAATGACACCTTCGGTGACCATTCCTACATATGTGACAACTAACCAGAATTTCACAGTTTATGTCAATGACACCAACGGTTTTTCCAATTATACAGTTACTGTGTATCTCTCCGGTGAGAATCTTACTGGTGCCAGCCCGAGTTTCTCCTATCACAATTTCCAGGCATCAAATCCGGATTTCAGGGTTTCACTGAGGGCCCCTAATGCGACACAGATACTGTACATCAACATAATATCTGGAGCAAACTTCGGGTCCAAATATGTCACCAGCCAGCAGAGTTTCAGCGTTCACGTCATTGAACCAATATACTTCTATGCTGTTGTGAAAAACACGGGCTCATCTGGCATACATAACCTGACCGTTGATTTCTCCGTGGACAATCAGTTCGTGGGAAGTACGGTGGCCACATTTGTTCCAGCCGGAGCTTCGGTGACAGTTAATTTCACCTACGTGAACCCGTACCTGACAAATGGAGAACATACACTGACAGTTTCAGTAAACAACAAAGCAATCAGGGTGGACGGCTCTGCTGCTGTTTACACAACGCACTTCTACTATGGCAAACCGCCAAACTATAACTGGATCTACTATGTGGCCGCCATTGTGATTGCATTCATGATATTTCTGGCAATGACCGCCGGAAGGAGATCATCAACACCAAACCGGCCGAAATGGAAAAAGTGAGTTCACAGATATTTTTTCATGAATAATCTTAAAGCGAGGTCCTGATCTGGTTTCTCAGGGTCTTAAATTCCTTTTCAAACATATTTTTCCTGCTTACATTGGTCCACTGGTGAGATAGTTCGTACCTGATATCCACATTTGCAATTCTGGCAGCAGAAAGTGCATTATCATGAACCTTATGCGGGAAACTCGTATTCTTCTCGTCAACTATTGTAATTCTGAGGTTCAGGCTTTTCAGGCGGTCTATAATGTAATCACGATTCGGTGCATCCCCATTTCCAACTTTCACCTGGAGCTGATTAAAGCAGTATGTGTTTACAATGGATTGGACTTCATCAGACAGGTTTTCACGAACAGGGCATTCATAAGCCTCCATCATGACCCCATCAGCAAAAACAGCAAGGCCGGGATACGGGCCAGGATCGATGCCTATTACAAGGTTGTCAAATCTTTCTTTCATTAAAAGTTTAGCCAGGGAGGCTCGAAGGGCCTGAAGTGGACTGTCTCCCTTGAACTGGTTTGGCATGGAAAATTCATCCCTGGATGAACTCAACAGTACACCGACATCTGACGGTACTTCATCATGCGCATTCAAACTTACAAAAGGAAGCTGCCACATCTTAAGCAGCTCAATTACATCGTGGTAGAACTTGAAATCTGATGTAAGGACTCCTATTCGAGCCATTCACTTCATAATTCCTCATCCATTTAAATCTTTTGCATTCAGAATCCATGGGCGCCATTAATATAGAAATTGCAGATGAAAAGGCAGGCAAACTTCTGATGCTGGAGCTTCTGGCAGCAGCCCATCTTTCAGGGCACACGAATTTCAGTAATTCCCGAATGTCCGTCTGAGACCGGCAATATGAATATATATCCTGCCTGTATGGGATGATTATGGGTATAATGGATTATTTCAGGACACCAGAAGGATTGAGGGAATATGATCCCGAAGAATTTGAAAAAATGATGAGGGAGGAAAATCACAGAGTTATAGATGTGAGAACGCCACCCGAATATGGTAGGGGGCACATACAGGGATCTGAATTGAAACCTCTTGGCACCCTGAAGCGAAATCTGGCCAGCCTGGACAGGAATTCTTCCTATCTCCTGGTCTGTGCCACCGGACACAGGAGCCGTGCTGCAGCGGCTGCTCTTCTCAGAAATGGCATTTCGAATGTTGGCCATCTTAAGGGAGGCATGATGGCATGGCACGGGTCGGGCAAGGCAACCGAAAAGTAATGCCTAGTCTCTGCTGAAGGCCGCCATTATGTAGCCTCCGGATTCTATCAATTCCGGCACCACATTTAAGGCCTTTCCAATTTCAATAAAATCACTTCTTTCCATCAGATGCGACCTGACAAATCTTCTGTTGAAACTGCCATCATTAGTAATCTCAAAGATCAGAAACTTCCCTCCCCTGTTTACATGCTGCAGAACCTGCTGGACGCTTTCGGCCCTGTGTTTCCAGTGATGGAAGGAAATGCTGGTGTAGATAATGTCGAAATTCCTGTCTCCAGGTATATTGCGGCTGCTTCCAGGGAGAAATGAAACACGATCGCACATGCCCATTCGCATGCACTTCTTCATGGATATCCTCACCATTCCGGGTGATGGGTCTATGCCCATTCCTTTGGCGGTCATGTTATCCTTCATGATTCTGAGGAGAACGGTGCCCTGCCCGGACCCTATATCCAGTATGGAATCAAATTTCATTGACGCAACCTGTGACTCCACGAAATTGTAGAATCTCCGGAGGGTCGGCACTGTGTTCACAATCCCGTAAAAGGCAGACGAGAAGAGGCCAAACTTCTCTTCCCCTGGCAAATACAGGCTATCCTCACTACTTTCTTCGCTCATTGATTTCTTCCTGTTGCTTCAGTTTGACTTGAATAAAAAAGCTATCGCTCTTTAACGAAATCCGTCATTCAATTTTGATCGTTGAAGAGATGATTGAGCTGATCCCCAACTATCCTGTTGGCAACTTCCACAAACTGCTTTTCCTTTCCTCTGGGGATCACGGCACCAGCGGCAATGTCGTGTCCACCTCCGGATCCACCAACTTCTTCAGCGCTTTTCTTCATCACAAGTGAAAGGTTGAGCCCCCGTTCAACCTGTCTTCTTGATCCCCTTGAAGAAACCTTGGTATCACCTGTCCCGACGTTGAATCCTATGAGGGGCTTGTCCTGCTTCAGCATGTAAAGCATGAGAATCCCGCTTATTGCCCCGGCCATCTCAGATTCCGGAGCATAAAAGTATCGAACGTTTGTATCTTCGAATATTTCCTTGTATGCCCTGTAGGCATACTCTATCAGTTTCGTCTTGAAAATCTTCCAGTTATCTATCATATCGTTGCGGAAGCTATCGTCACCAAGAAAATACACAACCGGGACAGAATTCATTCCAACCTTGGCGTTGCCGTCTACAATTGAACTGATTTCCTTGGAGCTGAAATCGCTGCCGGGGAATTTCAGGATGTCGCTTTCAACGTATTTAATTGCTTCCGGGCCGGCGTTCTGGGAAAGCAGTCTCCAGGACAGGTACTCTGCCAGCACTCTTTTCTCATCGTCAGTAAGATCAAAAATGCTCCTGTTGCCGTCTATGGAAAGTTTCTGCAACTCGGATTTCACATTTTCAGGCTTTCCTGAAAGATCAAAAAAGAACGGGTCCGTGGAGTAGGTGATACCCTCCTGCAGGGTCTGCCCTTCAAGATTCAATGTGTGCTCAGGTTTCAGCCCTTTGCCATAATGTTCCATTATTATCCTGTTGAGGCCACGAAAGCCACCAATATCCTGTTTGTCAGCTATGGCCCCTGATACCATGAAAGGCAGGAGATCAGCATTTGTCTCATCAATGGCAATTGCCATCAGGAAAGCCATTGTGGCGCCACATGCCTCTCTAGTCCCGTCGACGCCGTAATTCCGGGCATTTATATTCAGGCCCTTAAAAGGAGTTTCCCGGAAGAAATGGTGGTCAAGAATCACCACATTCTCATATTCGCTTATTGATCCTGCCTGATCAGAACCGGCATCGGTGATCACGGTGAAGAGATCCCTGGCCTCTTCAAACCTTTCCCTGAATTTGATCCCATCAAGGCTCTTTATAAATCCAATATGGAACTTTATGTTCTTTCGGCGCAATGCTCTGGCAAGAATTATGGCAGCACTGCCTCCGTCCCCATCATAATGGGTCAATAGCCTCACATAATCGTTGCTGAGTATTCTGGCAGCACCCTCCTGAAGAATGCTGTAGAATTTTTCATCCACTATATCCTTAAGCATTTATTCAAAGTACCTTGGCCAGGTTCCATTCAGGTGCCAGCTTGCCCTCTCTCTTGTAATATTTTACCATCCTGAGTATTTTTGACATTATAAGCATCTGGCCTCTCTTGTTGCTGAAATCCTTTGAATTGAGCTCCATATGCTTTGAGGCATTCTGATACCTCTTTATGAGATTCATGAGGTCTTCAGGAACAGGATCAGTTAGACCTGCCTCAACCAGCACCTGGCCAAGCTTCTTGCCAAGGATGGTCTTAGCTCCTGGAATTCCATATTCATCCCTGAGCCTTATTCCTATCATTGAGGGCGAAGTGCCCGACTTCTTCATGTCCACTATCATTTTCGTTATTTCATCGTTCGAAAATTGAATCCAGTTGGGTTTCTGATTGCCGTATATCTTTCTGGACTTTGATTTTCCTCTTTTTCTGGTATGCATTCGTGCCATTTTGATCCTAACCTTTTGGTCTTCCTTTATCTTTACCGTATTAATTTATTTTTTTGTTGTGCCGCTCCGCTTAAAAAAGTTTGAAGCAATAAGGGGGCGATCCTGATCAATCATATGAATCCATAGTCTCTCTCGTACTGGCATATGCATTCCATTGCCACAGACCAGATGGTGAGCTCATCCGGGTATATGGAAATCCCGGACCCCAGGGAATAAACATCAGAAATGAAGTCTCCCTGAGAAAAACCTCCAATGATCACAGACTTGTCTCCGGTGCCATGAAAAACGTCAGCGATTTTCCCCGGGATTCCTTTCGGAGAAAGCAGGATCTTCTCTCCCCCTGCCATATTGAGGGCATCTTTCCAGCCCCCATCTGTAACCTTCATGAGAGTTTCAGACTGAGATCCGATTGCCTTTTTGTCAAACAGGTCCTCCATAAGCCCCACAAATCTGTTATATGATTTAGGAAGCCTGATGGAAGGGTTAATTTCTATAATCCGGTTGTTTCTGGTGTGTATTATAACCCTGAGCCCTGATTTCTTGTTCAGAATTGATTCGAGCGATGTCATCAGCAAATGAAAGATTATGTCTGGCCTGCCTCTTCTGGTTGATTCACCAGGGAAGTAACGTTCAATAGCCGAATGCATGAAATTACTGTCCAGGAGCATCTTGGAAGCAGGTTTTCCTCTCTTCTTGGCCTGAATTCTAATTGAATAATCATCCTTCATAATGTCCGGTATGGTTTCCAGTTCAGCATCTACGACAACCAGTGAAAGCACTGACCATAATCTGAACATGATTAATATGTGCTTGCTGCATCAAGTCAAAAGGTGGAGAAAGTGGCTGTCAAGCTGAATAAAGGCCTCGTGGAAGTATATACAGGAAATGGAAAGGGAAAAACAACGGCTGCATTTGGCCTTGCCTTCAGGGCGCTTGGATGGGGCCTGAGAGTTTACGTAATCCAGTTCATGAAGCTTGGCACTTACGGCGAGAACAGGCTGGCATCAAAAATTGACAGCAACCTTGTGGTGGAATACGTGGGGATGCCCTATTTCATAGCATGGGAGGAAGACATTCCTGCTGAGGACAGGAAGAGGATCAGAAATGTGGTAATCAGGCCGCGGGGCAGCCCTCCCGAGGAATATGCCGAAAAAACCATGAAAGCTTTCAAAACAATGAAGGAACAGGTCTATGATGGAAACTGGGACGTTGTCATAATGGACGAGATCAATGTTGCAGTTTATTATGATCTGCTCCCCCTGCAGGAGGTCCTTGATTTTATAGACAACAGGCCAATCCACACGGAAATAGTTCTGACCGGAAGGAAAATGCCTGATGAGATAATTGAAAGAGCGGACCTCATAACAGATATGAGGGAAGTAAAGCACCCCTATGCTGCAGGTGTTCCTGCCAGAAAGGGCATAGATTACTGACGGATCTGGGAGGTAATCAGTGGAGGCGAGAACGTCACAAGATTCTTAGCAGCATTGCCATGTGCCGCAGGTTAATTATTTAAGGTCCGGCATTATATATTTCAATGCTTCTTCCACCGGACAGTGATGTACTGGTCGTTGCAAACCCCGGAACAGGAAAGACATGGGAGATTGCAGACACTGTTATTGGCCTGCTGAAGAACGGGGTACCCGGCCAGAGGATCGCCTGCCTTACGTTCACAAACAGGGCAGCCAGAGAGATGTTTGATAGGATAATGCAGATGGCTGCTGGCGATCCCGTACTTCTCGAATCCATCTATTTAATGGACATAGGCACCATGCACAGCCTGGCATTCAGAATGGATGAGGGGAGCACTCCTGACGATCTTGTTTCAAATTCACTTCTCCGCTTCTTAATTTTCAGAAAACTCAGGGAGCTGAAGACATTCAATTATTCAGATGATTATGTGAAATCAGATATTGTGCCACGGTTCGAAAACATGATCAGGTACATCAAGAGCTTCGGGATTTATCCACAGGACATAAACTCAGAGCAGGTTCTGGAAATTATAAGGGAAAAGCTGGTGGACCAGGAAGATGATCAGATCGGGATGGATGGCTATGAACGCCTTCTGCATGATTTCACAGAAATTTACGCATTCTATGAGGATTACAAGAAAGGCCATGGAATGGTTGATTACAATGACATCCTGCACAATTACCTGATCCAGATAGATGCTCCGGTGAAGGATTATGTTCTTGTGGATGAGTTTCAGGACCTGAGCAGGGAACAGGTTGCGCTTGCAGAGAGGATTGCAACAAGGAGATTCTTTGTGGGGGACAGGAAGCAGTCCATATTCGGATTCCAGGGCGGAAGCCTGTCCCAGTTCAACGATTTCATTTCCCGGCAGGGCTACAGCAAGGTGACGAAGAAAATCAACTGGAGAAGCACCAACAATATTCTGAACTATTCATCAAGGCTGCTGGAGTCAAGGATTTCAGATCGCTCAATTTCCAGCGAACTTCAGGGCTTCCATAATCCGGAGAAGGGAGACGGCGAGAAGGTTACGGTAATTACTGCTGATGAGCCGGAAAGCGCTGCAGTTAATGCACTTACTGATATGCTGAACAGAGGAATTGCAGGAGATTATGCAATTATTGTCAGGACAAACACACAGCTTGCAAGGATCCATAAACTTCTTTCCAGCACTGGACTGCAGTTCTCCTCAACACTGACCAAGGGCCGTCCATCGGATCAACTGAGTGAGGTAATGTCCTTCTTAAGATGTATTCTCCTGCCCGGCAGAGATTATCTTAAGAGGGGCCTTTTCACACCATTTTCCGGACTGGCATTCCATGAGGCTGTGGAAATTTCAGAGAAACTTAATAATAATCAGGACGAATCCATCATCCCGTCCCGCATCTCAGACCTGCGTGGAATGAACACAGGCATAGAGGTTGTGCGTACAGCACTGGATCAGGTCATAATCCCCATATCTGTTTCCCTGGGACAGGAATACTTCTCTGCTGCCTCCTCCATTTATTCTGCCTCCGCTGACTATCAGAACAATGTCACTGACTTTCAGCCAAAGGATTATCTGGATTTCCTGGACATGTCTGTTCTCGATCAGGAGGAAGACCTGAAGAAATCTCAAATCAATATACTGACTGTGCACAAGGCAAAAGGACAGGAGTTCCATAATGTAATTTATATTCCTTCACGCACAAACGGGAGGTTGAAGTTCCTGGATCTGCTGTCATATGCCATTGTATCTGGCATGACCGGGACAGACGTGGAATCTGACCTTCGTGACGAACCCTACAGGATTGACTACGTCGCAACGACGCGGGCAAGGGAGAGGCTCAGTGTTGTTACAGATCGCAGAACATGGAAGGAATTCTACTTCGATGATAAAATATGCCAGATTGTGGAGAATCATACGCAATCAGATTTTAGTCTTGTGAGAAAATATGATGCGGCATATTCCATGTTTATCAATGGGAGGACAGAGGACGCAGCTAAAATAATAAGAGAAGACAGGGACTGGATCAGGAGGAGAATCTCAGAGTATTTTTCAAATCTTACTGAACTTTCGCCATCACTGGTAAAGCTGGCAGCTTCGCCGTGGGACTTCCTGCATGAAAATATACTGGGAATAAGGGAGCAGAGGCAAAGCGCTGCTACTGGCATTGAATTTCATCGCCTTGCTGAACAATACACAACCGGCAGGGTCCATACCAGCGAAATCCCGGATGCATTATCCGGAATGATAGGAGCCCTTGATCAGATCATCAGCAGTATGCCGGGTAAATATACCAGAGTACCGTGGAAAACCGAGGCCCGATTTTCAATTCCACTCAGGGAGTTTCTTGGCATGGATCATATACCGCCTGACATGATCATGAAGGGAACTATAGATGCGGTTTTTTCTGCTCAGGACGGGAGTTCCTATCTTATCCTGGATTACAAGACCGGTAGAGATATAAAGAGCGAATACTGGCAGCAAGTATGGTCATACTGCAGGCTTTTTTCAGCCTCAACGGGCACAGATCCTGCCAGCATCCAGGGAGCAATAGCCTATGTGAATCTCAGGGGACCGGTTAATTCCGGGACGCCTGAAACCGATCTTATCATCAGGGAATTCAGTGATCTGAACAGGCAGTCCCGGACAGTGAAGGAAGGGATACTGAAGGTGGTGCAGTTCCGGGAAGATCCGGAAATGTTCATTCAGTCGCTTCTTTCCAGGAAGCCTCAGCGTGACCTTGACATGCGCCTTGCCGGTTTACTGGACTGATAACCCCTTTTCAAGCAATCGCAGGTTTTCCGCCTGAATTATGCTAGATCTCCGAAGTGCCGTTCCTGCAATAACTGCAATTAGAACCATTGATCCCGTAATTATCATAAGCATCCGGACACCAATCAGTTCAATGGTTAATATGTAGAGAACCAGTAAAGATATTCTGGCGATGACTGCTAGAATGTGCACATTTCCAATGAAACGCCCAATCTCCTCAGCAGGGACATTCCGCATGACAAGTGTATTTCTTGATATTCTATTGCCAGCATTTCCCGTGCCATGGCTGACCTGAAAGAGAAAGAATATTGCAATAATTGGAAACATAGGCATCAGGATGCTTCCTGCTACATAGATCAGCGAAAACATCATGGCGGACTTGAATTCTCCCATTTTCTTAATTAACAACGGAGCCAAAATGCCTGCTGCCACTGCGGACAGGGCATAAATTATTTCGGATTCAGCAAGAGTCCCCGGTGTCCCATTGAGCAGTTGAGCTATGAAGATGGGTTTAAGGTAATTGCCTGAGACTACAGCCACATAGGGCATGTTAAACAGGAATATGAACAGGACCGTGCTCCATCTCATCTTCCGGCCTGTGGAAATACCAGCACTGGGTGAACTTCGGGCAGGAAACTGTAAACAGACATTACGGACATATGCGAGCGGAAGCAATAATGGCACTCCGGCTGCACCGCTGGCCAGGAGAATGTATGAAAGTGGCACGACGTTCCAGAGTATTGTGGAAAGTAACGCTCCCATGATGACGGGCGTCTGCCCCAGTACCTCCGAAAGTCCATTGTAATTTCCGGCATCCTTGCTCCCTATCATGGACTGCGCCATTGAAGCATAGACCTGGTATGAAACGGTATAATAAATTTCAATAATGAGGAGCATCATGAGAAGTATTACTTCATAGTGCCCCCTCAGGATAATCTCAAATCCGGCTGCCAGAGTCGAGATGGAGAACACCGCCTGATTGATCATCTGTATTTTTTTTTCGGTTAAACCGGTCTATAGCCCTGGACAGGTATGGCTGTATCAGGAGTTCGGCAACCAGCGACAGGATCATTACAGAGCCGAAAGCTGCCAGGAATGATCTGTGGTCGGCGAGCCTGAAAATTACATCGATATCCGCAGGCACAGGTGCGATGAGGCTTGCAAACCTTGCCATGGATAGGTTTCGAAATTGACTGCCATCATTCATTGTGAACGCTGGATCAGTCTGGGGGAAATAATAAATAAAACAATTTGTAAAGTTTATAAATCAAATATGATAAAATTTAATTGCCCGAAAGCACTGGCAGATTATGCAGGAATATCCCACTGAAACGAAGTTGATCCTTGTTCTGAAGGAAAAAGGACAGAGAAGCCTCCAGGATCTATCGCACGACCTTGGAATCTCCAAAATGGGAGTGCTGAATCACATAAAACACCTTGAATCCAGGGGGCTTGTGAGAAGGATCCAGAAGAAAGGACGCGTGGGAAGACCATACTATCTATTCGCTGTTACCGAGGATTCCAAAGAGAATCTGGCAAATTCAAACGCCTGGATGCTGCAGAATCTGGTCGGCTACCTGAGAGAAACCGGGCATTCAGACCTGATGGAGCAGTTTCTCAGGGACAGGTATGAACAGATAAGAATTGATTACGAGAAGAGGCTGAGTCACGTTGGTAAAGACCAGAAAATCCAGGAATTGGTAAGGATGAGGGAAGACGAGAGTTATTTTCCTGTCCTCCGGGATATCGGCCACGACTCATTTGATCTGCAGGAATTCAACTGCCCCATATATCAGATCTCCAGATATTTCGGAATTGCCTGCAATCTGGAAACGAGCTTGTTTTCATCTGTTCTGGACATGGACGTGGAATCGACTCACAGACAGGTCGATGGCCATGGCGTCTGCAGGTTTCTCATACGGCCACATGTTGATAAGGATTGATGCAAATATTGTGATAAACCAGAAGCTGAAAATAGCAAAAAATATAATGAACTTTCAGTAATCAGTTCAGCTTTTCAACTTCCTTCTTGATTGCTTCGAAGTCCGGAAGGTTGCCGGCATTTTCAGTTACCCACTTGTATTTCACGGTACCGTCCTTGCCTATCACAAACACTGCCCTCTTCGATGCGTGAAATCCCTTTATGTTAAGGAAACTGTCGTAAAGGACCCCATACTGCTTGCTAACATCCGTGGTGATGTCGCTGAGAAGCTCAAAGTTCAGTTTGTTGGCCTTTGCAAATTCAGATTGGGCAAATGGAGTGTCTGTGCTGACTCCTATGACCTTTGCCTTGAGGTTGTTGAAGCTTGCCATGGAATCACGGAAGGTGCACATTTCCTGGGTGCAGACAGAAGTGAATGCCCCAGGGAAGAACGCAAGCACCACGTTCTGGCCTTTGTAATCTGACAGCTTCTTTTCCTTCAGCGACGCATCAAGCAGTTTGAATTCCGGTGCCTTTTCTCCGACATTTACTGACATATAACTTCTACCTCTCAATACATACCATGCACATTGCATCACTTTGGATAATGCAATTCATACGCCCTTTCAGGGCACACATGGTGTTCAAATCATTGCACCAAGACATATAAAGACTTCTAAATTTTGTGCAGGACAAAGGACTGTGTGCAAGCCCTGATTATGTGCGTTAAGAAAGGCCATTTCCTATCATTTGCTGATTCATGATACAGGGCGTGTCGCAATAGCATAAATACCATTTTCCGATTCACCCGGGTTGAAATCCGTATGGCTTCTTTCTGGAGGCAAGGACTCTTTTCTTGCTGCTGAGACAGCACGGGATCAGGGGCATGAGATAGGCATAGCCCTGACCGTAATCCCGGAAGAATTCTCATTGATGTATCATTACCCGAATGCGTCAAAGGCCGAGCTTGTGGCTGCCATGCGTGGAACTCCGTGGATGAGTGTCTCAGAAGACCGGCTGGTTTCAACTCTCACCGGCCTCAGGAAGCTAGGTTATGATGAACTGATCTCTGGGGCCATTGCCTCAGAGTACCAGAAGACGCGCCTTGAACAGATATGCACTGAAATAGGAATGGAATCATTCACGCCCCTCTGGCATAAGGATCAGTCAGACATTATCAGGGAGCTTATACTGAGGGGAATAGGCTCAATTATTGTCTCCGTGTCAGCGGAAGGTTTTACAGAAAAAGATCTCGGAAGGTCTATAGACGAGGTATTCCTCAGTGATCTGGAAAGCCGGAACAGGCGTTACGGGATTAACATTGCCGGGGAAGGCGGTGAATACGAAAGCTTTGTGCAGTCTGCATATGGATGCAGAATAAGAATCAACCGGTCCCACATGATCTGGGAAGGTTCCCATGGATACATGATCATAGACGATGCTGAGCTTGCTCAGTCAAGAGTGGTCTGAACATTGTCCTGATCAGCTGGAGAGAAACGCTTCAGATCCATTGAGATGTAGATAATTTCCCTGAGTATTCTCATTAATCTGGACAGATCCCTGGTCTCCGGCTCCATCATTGTGTTGGATTGCGGTATCTTTATTCCCTGATCGCCCAGTTTCTCGATTATTTCCATTTTCTTTGGAGGCATTACCTTCCTGTAATCCCTTGCCGGGTCCACGTTGCAGCGCTCCAGTTCCCTGGCAAATATGGGCCTGTTGAAAAGGTAGTTCAGCACAAGGAGTGCATCATCCCCGGAATTCTCGCTTCCTAGCCTTGTTACTGCCAGGCCCACAAGATCATAGATATCGCGGCTTCCGCTCTGGTTGATGGAATAAATCCTTGAAGGTTTTATCTCTTTTTCGCGCAGGAAACCGGAATCCACCATTGCCTTGAGATATCCCGTAAGAACCAGGCGATGGAGAGATCTGCCCTTCTCTTCAAGGGATTTCTGGAGCCCAGATATTGATTTTTCCTCCGTGGTGAGGTCTGAGATAATGTCATCCTTCAGCGGCCTTTCAGTGTGAAGAGAGTTCATGTGTTTCCACCATCCTTTCCTGCATTGATGTTCAAAGTTTCCTCAAGTACTCTTTCGCATATCCTGGATGCACTTCCGGTGAATGTTCTGGGATCGGCAAGCCCAATTTGGACACCGGGTGGAAGCCTTGCCAGGTATCCTTCACCCTTAAGCGTCTCCAGGAGTGTTGAATGCGTTGCATGGGCCTTCATGGCGGCCTCCCTCACCAGTTCATGTGCCTCCTGGCGCGGAAGTCCTGCTCTTGTCAGTTCCGAAACCAGTCTTTCGGAAAGGACAAAATCATCGTCCATGAGATTCTGCAGCATCCTCTCAGGAAAAACAAGCAGGGTCTCAAGAATCTCAGCCATCTTGACCATTGCATGGTCCGAAAGGATGCAGACGTATGGGATTATGAACCTTTCAGCAGCACTGTTTGTAAGGTCACGCTCATGCCAGGTGACAGCTCCCTCGTATTCAGGTATTATGAAGCTCCTCACAAGGCGCGATATACTGCATACGTTCTCGGAATTGATCGGGTTGACCTTGCTGGGCATTGAGCTTGACCCAACCTGCTTTTCCATATCAAAAAATTCAGAAACCTCACCAATCTCGGGCCTTTGCAGGTTCCTTATCTCCGTGGCCACCTTCTCAAGTGAGGTTACTATGCCGTTGATGACCGACAGGAACTCGATGTACCTGTCCCTGTTGACTACCTGCGATGATGCGCTTTCAGGAACAAGCCCAAGCAATTCCATAACCCGGTCCTGTATTTCAAGGGCTGCGTCTCCAAGGGCGGCGCCTGTTCCAACGGGCCCCATTATCTTTCCGGCAAGTATTCTCTTTCGGGTTTCCTTTACTCTTATAACATGCCGGTTCATCTCTGAGAGGTACACAGCCATCTTCAGCCCGAATGTGATTGGACTGGCGTGTTGCCCATGGGTTCTTCCAAGCATTACAGAATCCCGGTGCTTCCTGACAAGTGAGGACATGGCCTCCTGAATCCTTGAAAGATCCTCCTGAAGGTAAGTATAGAACTCCTGTATCTGCAGGGCTGTTGCTGTATCTATTATATCATTGGAAGTAACTCCAAAATGGACATAGCTTGCCCCTTCATGGCATTTCTCGGTCAGTGCCCGCACCATTGCCATTATGTCATGCTTTATTTCAGCCTCTATTTCGCTGACTCTCTGCACTTTAACAGCGTTGGAATCCACAACATTCTCTATGTCCAGGTAGGCTTCTCTGGGAATCAGGTTATGCTCTGCTTCCGCCTGGGCCAGGAATTTTTCGACTCTTAGCATATGGCGAAGCTTAGACTCCTCGGAGAATATGGATTTCACGGCATCTCTGCCATATCTGTATTCTATGGGTGATATCGACACATGGGTTTATTGGCATGATGTCCTAAAAACTTTCCAGAGGGGTGATACTCTGGTGGCTGATGGGTCCATACAGATGCGGTACAAAAATCCAAATGTTTTCGCATGAAACTTTTCTGTACGGACGAACCCTGCAGATAATTAATTAAGGCACAAGTACAATCACATGGTGTTGAAAGTTCCCAGATTTGCCAGAATAAAGCCTGATGGTCAGGATGACGCAGTTGCTGAGATTATAGGGACAATCCTTCTCATAGCAGTTGTTATAGTTGCTTTTACGGGATTTCTTGCATGGTATATACCAACCACAACAGCATCAAATGAAAGCAGTTTTCAGATCAGTGAAAGAACCGCATTTTCTGACATGGATTCCCAGATGCACTCTTCACGGTCAGGAAACGGATCCACCATAACGCAAACCATTCCACTGGGAATAGGCGGTGCTCCGCCATTTGAACCTGCAACAGACACATCCGTGTCCATTTACTCCTCCGGAGCATCATACCATTCTCAGCTTTCAGTCAATTTATCATACACAGTCACAAATTCATCGGCTTCCAGGACTGTATACGTGCAGCATAATATCACCGCAACAGGGGAGATTCAATCCGGAAGCCAGATGCAGTACATTACTGCAATAAATTACATAATAGAGGATGGGGCACTCCTGGAATCCTACGGGTCATCGCAGCCTGCCTCGTTCCTCGGGCCGCTGCCAATTACCGTGACACCATCTGCCTTTGGAGTAGATATTTTCGGAATATCCGGGCAAAACGAAACATTTTCCGGCACCAGCCCGGCAACTCTCTCATTCATGATCTCCGATGGGACTCAGATTTCACTTTCCAACAACAGCCTGTCGGCTTATTCCGGGCAGATTGTTGCAGTATCAAACATAACCCTGCATTCCATGTCGTACAGCATAAACAGCACTTTCTATGAAGCGTGGAACCATGCCCTTTACACGCAATTCAACAATTCACTTGCCAGTTATGCCTTCACAAGCAGCCTCTCTTCATGGAATTTTACGGGAGTAAACGTGGCTGTGAATGTTGCCAGCGGTACTGTCCATATTTATCTGGTCAAACCTGTGCATCTTCAGGCATTGAATATCAGGGAAGTGGGGCTTATCCAGACAATGTGATTGTTGCTGTAGATAAACTATCATCTGTCTAAAATATTATCTGATAAGAAAGCTTAAAAACAGAAGAAAGCTATCAACTGGATTGAATGTATCAGGAAAAATATGAACTCACAATAGGAAAGATATTTGCGGCCGCAGTCAGGAACAACCCTGAACAGATAATTTCCTACAAGGGAGAGGAGAGGGTTACCTACAGAGAATTCATGGAACGGGTTGAAAAGATTGCCCGCGGCCTTGTAAAGCTTGGCCTGAAGAAGGGCGACAGGGTTGCAGTGCTTGACTGGGACACAATCAGGTACCTGGAAGCCTATTATGCAGTTCCAATGGCAGGTGGCGTCCTTCACACGGTCAATATAAGATATCCTCCGGAGCTGATTTTCTACACCATGCAGCATGCCGAGGACCGGTTTGTCATAATAAGGGATGAATTCATACCGCTCATAGAAAAAAGCGTTCAGCTCTTTGACTTTGTAAATAAGTGGATAGTCTCATCGGACGGCCCAAAGCCTGCCATGATGCTTCCTGACGCACTTGTATACCAGGACCTTCTCAGTGGAGTTGAGGGGGTTTCATTGCCCGAGGTCAACGAGGACGATGTGGCCACCACATTCTACACATCGGGCACAACCGGTCTGCCAAAGGGTGTTCGGTTCACACACAGGCAGATAGTTCTTCACACCATGGCAATGATTTCCGGGCTCTCTGACGAACCCATAAACCTCAAGAGTACAAGCCCGATAATGCCCATTGTCCCCATGTTTCACGTTCACTCATGGGGCGTCCCATACATGGCAATAATGAAGGGACAGAAGTATGTGCTTGCAGGCAGGTACGACTTTGACAGGATGCCGGAGATAATGGAG
The DNA here is from genome assembly GCA_021819605.1 of Thermoplasmata archaeon. Taxonomy (GTDB): domain Archaea; phylum Thermoplasmatota; class Thermoplasmata; order Thermoplasmatales; family Thermoplasmataceae; genus UBA509. Next base: position 9,716 of record JAKAQT010000002.1, on the reverse strand, counting down.
AAGGAAGGTGTCAAGGTAAGCCTAATGGTGCCATCCATCCTCTACATGCTGATGTCCAGCAAGAACAGCCAGAAACTGAAGAATCTTGATCTGAGGGTGGTTGTCGGTGGAGGGGCCCTCTCATCCGGCCTTGCACAGATGGCAGATTCTTTCGGGATCAAGGTGATTTCGGGCTATGGCATGTCTGAAACAGCGCCCGTGCTCACGCTTGCAACCTACAACCAGAAACTCGATTCCATGGACGAAAGGAAGAAGATAGAATACCGCACCAAGACGGGCATTCCCATACCGCTTGTGGAAATCAGGGTTGTGGATTCCGATGGGAAAGAAGTGAAGCATGATTCGAAGTCCATAGGCGAGATAATAGTCCGATCCCCATGGCTCACAAGGGAGTATGTTAAGGACGAGGATAACACCAGGAAATTATGGAAGGACGACTGGATGCATACAGGTGATCTGGCAGTTGTGGACGATCTTGGATACCTATCCATAGTTGACAGGGAAAAGGATGCGGTCAAGTCAGGAGGCGAATTCATTCCCACAATCATACTCGAGGATGTAATCAGCACATATCCCGGCATAGCTGAGGCTGCAGTTGTGGCCAAGCCAGACAAGAAATGGGGTGAAAGGCCGGTGGCATTCATATCGGGGCTGAAAACAGTGGAACCAAAGAAAATTGTAGACCACATGATGAAGTATGTGGAATCAGGGAGGATAGCAAAGTTCTGGATTCCAGATGAGTTCATTCCAGTTGATTCGTTCCAGAAAACCAGCACCGGCAAAATTGATAAAAAACCCCTCAGGGAGCGTTATTCGCAGTAAACTCCGTCCGGAGGGCCTGAACAACCTCCTCTACGCCCTTCCTGAGAGGCGTTGGGTCCTTTATCAGGGGATTTGCTGCAACCAGCTCCGATGCCTCCGGAAGCACATAGTCTTCATGGTGGGTCTTTATTTTTCTTCCGGTCACATCCTCCACAAGCTTCAGGAGATTGTTCACAGATGTTCCAACACCACTTCCAATCTCATGATATCCCTCCTGCACTTTACCATCTATTATCATCCTGATGGCCCTGACAACATCCCTGACATGGATGAAATCCCTGACATTGTTGCCATCACCGTATACGACCGCCTCTTCGTTCTTCAGTGCAGCCCTTGAGAAGAGGAATACGGCACCTTTCCTGCTTGTGGGGCCATAGATGTTAAAAAATTTCATAACATGCCTTTTTGTTCCGTACATGGTGTGGTAAAGCTCTATCCACTCAACTGTCTGCTTCTTTGAAAGAGAATATGGGTTGGTGGCCTCCATGACCGATCCTGATGTGGGGAATATGAATGTTGCCTCATTTTTCCTGCAGTATTCAAGCATCCTGAGGGAGAACACCATGTTATCGTCAAAATACTCAAATGGTTTCTCCTTGGACATCCTGATGAGGGTCCTGGCCCCCATGTGCACTATATAATCAAATTTCCTGTCAACAAACTGGTCGCCGATATCAATACCGGTGACATCATATCCCTGAGCCTGCAATGTACTGAATACCTGGCTTCCAATGAATCCCCTGTGGCCTGTAACAAGTATCTTCATGGCCATAAATATCAATGTTGCTGTTATTTTTTTGTGTCCTTTCTTCGTGAATAACGCAGGACTGTACCTATAAGGTTTAATATTCCGCATCAATTGATTGTTGTGTTATACAATCTTATCCTCATTGTAATTTCTGCCCTTACGGGCATTTCAGTCATATATTACGTTTTGAACTCGTACAGTTCAATGAAGTATTCTGGCGTAACCCATCCTGAGAATGTGGATCTAAGCAAGGTTACCATAGCAATGCCTGTATACAATGAGGATGTGGATGTTTTCAGGGAATCAATAGCCTCAGTGGCAATGCAGGGATGCAAGTTCGTTGTGGTCGGAGACTCGAGTGATGAACCTTACCACTCAATTGTGGAAAGGGCCGGGGGAAAATTCGTTCTTCAAGAAACCAGGGGAGGCCAGAAGAAGGCAATTTCCAGGGCATTTGATTTCGTTGATACAGAATTTGTCCTTCTGGTGGACAGCGACACAATTCTTCCACCCAATGCCGTGGCCAGCATGCAGAGCTATTTCGACAGCACAGTTGGGGGTGTTGGCGCCAATATAGGCATAAAGAAGACCGGATCTGCAGTGGCGTATGCATCCGAGTTCATAGAAAGGTCCAGGGAAGTGGTGTTCAGAGCCATGTCTGCCCATGGTAATGTGATGAATCTGGATGGTGCGTGTGTGATGCTAAGAACGGAGCTTGTCAGGCCTTTCATTAAATCCGATGAGTTTCTGGAATTCAAGTTATTTGGCAGACCAAGCGTACTTGGAGAGGACTGGCTGATCACCGGATACATAATCAATAAAGGATATCGGGCCGTCAAGGATTACAGCACGAGAGTGGAGAGCTATCCGCAGAAAGATGCCAGAAAGTTCCTTAAGCAGAATGTAAGATGGGCCAGATCAGGCTGGATACGTTTTGGTCGCGAACTCATGGATGGAACCGCCACAAGGGCCGGAAAATTCTACACATTTGAACTCATATACACATATCTGCTCCCAGTGATTGTTCTGGGATTTGGTATTTTCAGGTTCTTTGCCTTCTTCCAGGCCAATCCGGGTGCACTTCATTTCATGAATATAGTTGATGACATACTGCTCATAAGGCCGTCAGATGTCGGATATCTCATCTACACCAAGCTCACAATCATTTTTGCGAACATTTCAGGTTCAATGATATTTCTGGGTGCAGTAATAACCCGCATGAAAGGGGAAAAGCTCAAAACCATTGCATTCGGCGCACTGGGGCTCCTGGTGCTGTTTGTAACAAACATTTACGGCATATTCACTTTCTGGAAGGGCGGAAATCACTGGCTCACCAGATAATCCCGATGCCTGAATGGTTCGGCTGAACAGGGCAAGTATATCTTCCAAAATCTTCATTTCCAATCAGGAAGGGTTTGCAAATCTTAATAGGATTAATAGTATTTATTTGGCATAAATGATGCCTTCAGGTGGTTTTGGTTTGGAAGACAACGATGAAGATTTTACGACATCAGATGCTGAACTTCAGGAGTACCTTGAAAAACTGAGGGTAAAAATCAAGATATTCGGAGCTGGAGGTGGCGGCTCCAATACAATTAACAGGCTGATGAGGGAAGGCATTAAAGGTGCCACACTCATAGCATGCAACACGGACGCGCCACATCTGCTGAAGACCAGGGCAAATCACAAGATACTCATGGGAAAGAACCTGACCAGGGGCCTGGGATCCGGGGCTGATCCGCGCATAGGTGAACAGGCGGCAAGGGAATCTGACCAGGACATCATGAAATATGTCACCGGAACCGACATAGCATTTGTTACGGCAGGCCTGGGCGGAGGAACAGGCACGGGGTCTGCACACTACATAGCAGGCAGGGCAAAGGACAGCGGTGCACTCACAATATCAGTGGTCACCCTGCCATTCACGTCGGAGGGCAAGATCAGGATGGAAAACGCAATGTGGGGACTGGGGAAGCTCCTCAAATCCTCGGATACTGTAATAATTATACCCAACGACAAGCTGAAGGAGCTCGTCCCGGATCTTCCTCTTGAAAAGGCATTCAGGGTTGCCGATGAAATAATAGTAAGAGCCATTTCAGGAATATCAGACCTTGTAACGAAGCCCGGCCTCATAAATCTGGATTTCAATGATCTCCGGACGGTCATGAAAGATTCGGGCCTTGCCATGATTGGTATGGGCATGTCAGAAGGCGAACCCGGGCCAAGGGTAGATGACGCAGTTCAGAAGGCAATGAATTCACCTTTTCTCCAGTTTGATCTTTCCAGCGCAAGTGGCGTGATCATAAACGTGACCGGAGGCCGGGACATGCAACTTGAGGAGGCCAGCAATGCTGCAGAATTCATCAGGAAGAAGGTGAGCCGGAGCACCAGAATCATCTGGGGTGCAACTGTTGATCAGGCCTATGACAACAGGGTGGAAGTTCTAATCGTCGCAACAGGAGTCAGCGCCGCGGAGATACAGGGCACGGAGAAGAAGGACTCCAGAAGCGACATAGACATGGTATCATAAGCCGATGGATATGCTACAGGCCTGTACTGCCTGTGGAAATCCGGATGAGCATACTTGTTGCAGCATGGATTAAAGAACATTTTTAATACTGGTGAAAATACGGCATGGTTACTTGCCGGCCGATGGCTGTATGACACAACCGGGACCGGGATTGCGGTGGAAAATTCATGGAACAATATAATGTGATGGACCTGAAAAACATTGCCAGAAACATTAGACGAAAAATCATAGAAATGGTTTATGAGGCAAAAAGCGGGCATCCAGGCGGATCTCTGAGCATTGCAGATATTCTTGCTGTACTCTATTTCAAGGAGATGAACATTGATCCGCTTGAGCCGGATGACCCCAACAGGGATAGACTTATCATGAGCAAGGGGCACGCATCACCCGGCCTCTATGCAACTCTAGCCCTGAGAGGTTACTTTCCTGAATCTCTTCTGGGTGGTTTCAGGAAGCTGAACTCAAAGCTCGAAGGGCATGTCCACAGGGGCGTACCCGGAGTGGAGGCTTCTACAGGCTCCCTTGGTCAGGGTCTGGGAATCGGCGTAGGTATTGCACTTGCCGCAAAACTTGATCACAGGGACTACCGTACGTATGTTATCCTTGGGGATGGAGAGATAGAGGAGGGCAGCGTGTGGGAATCATTCATGGCCGGCTCAAAATACCGCCTCAACAATCTTATTGCCATTCTGGACCGGAATGGTGTGCAACTTGACGGATATACCAGCGACATAATGCCACTTGGCGACATCGGCAGGATGGTTGAAAGCTTCGGGTGGGAAGTTCTGGATATAGACGGCCATGATTTCAACCAGATCATATCTGCGGTTGAAAAGGCTAAGAAAGCTACAGACAGGCCCGTGTTAATTCTTGCCCATACAGTAAAGGGCAAGGGAGTAAGCTATATGGAAAACAACCCAAAATACCATGGCTCTCCTCCTGCAAATGATGAGGAATACAGGCAGGCGCTGGAAGAGATTGGAGGAGAGTGAAATGAAAACCGAAAGCCTTCGGGAAACTTATGGCGAAGAGCTCAGAAATCTGGGTCGCACACACAGCAACTTAGTGGTTCTTGATGCTGATCTTTCCACTTCAACAAAAACAGCCATATTCGGCAAGGAGTTCCCTGACAGGTTCTTCAACATGGGCATAGCAGAGCAATCTATGGTGGAGACTGCAGCCGGCCTTGCACTTTCAGGGAAAAAAGTCTTTGCATCCACATTTGCAGTTTTTCTTACTAGAACTTACGAACAGCTGAGACAGTCTGTCTGCTACAACAATCTTGACGTTAACTTCGTTGTGACCCATGCAGGAATAACAGTGGGTGAAGACGGGGCAACGCATCAGATAGTGGAGGACCTGGGCATAATGAGCGGCCTTCCAAACATGAAGGTGACTGTTCCGGTTGATTCTGTGGAAACCAGGAGCGTTATTGATTATCTTGCAAATCAGGGAAGGGGACCATACTATGTCCGGTTGACAAGGGAGAAGTTCCCGGTGCTGAATGATCCGTCCTATGAGTTCAGGCCAGGGAAGGCAACCGTTATGAAGGACGGGGACGACATCACCATAATGGGAATAGGCATAATGGTCTCATTCGCCCTTCAGGCAGCCGATGCGCTGAAATCCAAAGGTATAGATGCAAGGGTTGTCAACATGTCATCAATCAAGCCAATTGACAGGAAGGCAGTAATTGATGCTGCACGGGATACAGGCAAGATTGTAACCGTTGAGGAACACTCCATATACAACGGCCTGGGAAGCAGGGTTGCCGAGATTGCCTCGGAAGAGTATCCTGTACCGGTATGGAGGATGGGAATGAGGGATACATTCGGAAAGTCTGGAAAATCATGGGAACTTTTTGATTATTTTCATATGGGAGTTAATGATATGGTAAAGTTTGCTGAAGCTTGCTTCAGGGAGGAACCTAGATATGAAAATCTTTCTTGATACTTCAAATGTTGAAGAGATTAAACAGGGCGTAGATCTTGGGCTGGTTGACGGGGTAACCACAAATCCCAGCCTGGCTGCAAGAGAAGCTGGCAAGGGAAAGAGCTTCCAGGATATAATCAAGGAAATACTCAATATAACGCCTGGCCCGGTGAGCGTGGAGGTCGTGGCAACAGATTACGATAACATGATGAAACAGGCACTGAAGATCTCCCAACTGGGTGCAAATGCCGTCATAAAGATTCCAATGACTCTCGACGGCCTGAAGGCAATAAAGAGCCTGAAGGAAAAGAGGATTCCGGTGAACTGCACGCTCATATTCAACCCAATCCAGGCTCTGCTGGCCGCAAAGAGCGGTGCAGAATATGTGTCACCTTTTGTTGGGAGGCTTGACGACATAGGCGAGGATGGAATGCAGGTCATTGACGAGATCAAGACAATATTTGTTAACTATGGCATCTCCACAAAGATTCTTGTGGCCTCAGTCAGAAACCCAATACATTTCCTCAGATCAGCAATCATAGGGGCTGATGTGATAACCCTTCCCTTTGATGTCCTGAAAAAACTGCCGTCCCATCCAAAGACAGACGAGGGGCTTGCAAGGTTTCTGGACGACTGGAAGAAGGTATCCCCGGATGGAAGTTTCCCGCTCTAGGATCACCATCATAACTTAATTTTTCTGTCCAGGATTGACTTTGCCAGCATCACTTCTGTGCCGGATAGGCCCACAGAAAGGAACAGTGTTATGTCATAAGGAGAATTCCTTCCCGTGAATTTCCCGCATATTATTTCACTGAGGTCCATGATCTTTTTTCCAGCCATTATGTGTGGCGGATCGTAGTTCTCAAGCTGTAAAGGAGAGTCTGTGGCCATCACTGTACAGAGTTTTGCCATGGAAGGATCTATTTCGCTGCTTCCTACGGACTTTCGTCCAACTGCAACCATGTGGGTGCCTCTCCTGATATTCTCAGGATCGAATAGGGGAGAATCGCTCCTTGTGGCGGTGATTATCACATCAGATATTGCAGCCACTTCTTCTGCACCTTTCAGCTCATATACTGGCATATGGGTGTAATTTCTTAGCCGATCCGCGAAGGAATGCAGATGAACGGGATTTCTCGAATGAGAATATATGGCTGAGAAATTTCTCACCTTGAGAGCAGCCAGGACTTGGTGAAAAGCCTGTACACCTGATCCAATTACTCCGAGGGATTCAGCATTTCTTTTTGACATGTATTTTATGGATAGTGCCCCAATTGAGGCTGTTCTGTAGGCGCCCAGAAGAGATCCTTCAACAATTCCATCAAGATGCCCTGAAGCAGAATCATATACAACAGTCATCTGCCGGTCTTCAGGAAATGTTGTGTAGACCCTGAAGCCTGCAACATGCTGCATAATGCTGCCTCCAGCAGTGAATACAATCTGTCCTTCTGTCAACTCTACATGCAGTCTGGGCGGGCTTTCCAGTGTCCCGTGGCAACGCTCAATGAAACACTGTTCCAGGACGGAAATGCTTCTCTCTATTCCAAATTCGGCCACGTCACTATCGTCTGCTGTTGAAATCATAGTTGTACACAGCTACCCAACATTATTAAAGTCATCAGTTTACAAAATTTAAAAATGAGCAATTCTCAGGTGAATCTAATTTGAAAGGGGTGAAAATACAGGACAGGTAGCCTTTAGCTCCCGGCAAACTGGTCAGGATAATAGCAGCCTGCCAGGGTACAGGTGCTGAACCAGCCAGGTACTGCACGGAAATGGTGTAGTTTCAATACAGTCTCAGTGTCTCAAGATTCTTCAGGGAGATTGCCTCAATTCCGAACCTGGAACGTATGAGCCGTGCAAATTCAACTGCGTTTTCGCCATCACCATGGTTGACCAGTATCCTGTGGGGCTTTGGCTGCATTGTGGCGATATATGCAAGCAGCTGTCTCTTGTCGGAATGTCCGGAAAATCCTTCAGCATTCTCAACTGCCATCTTGATCTCGTATTTCGCCTGCCTGCCGTTCTCCGACAGGGTTACATCTGGAGATCCGCGCTGAATGCGCCGCCCCAGCGTCCCATCTGCCTGGTAACCCACAAAAACAAGGGAATTCTTGGGCGAAGGAGCCCAGCTTTTGAAGTATTCCATCACAGGTCCGCCGTTCATCATTCCTGATGTTGCAAGGACAATCTGGTTCTCAGTTGAATCGCATATGTCTTCGCGCTGTTTCTTTGATTCAACTCTCCTGAATATAGGGCTCAGGAACGGGTTCTCTCTCTTGACCATTATGGCTTCCCTGAGATTCTTGTTCAGATATTCTGGATAAGCGGCATGAATGGCCGTTGCCTCCATTATCATGCCATCAAGGTAGACAGGCATATCACGCAGTTTACCGGTTCTGACGGCCTCCTCCAGAACCAGCATGACCTCCTGGCTTCTTCCCACTGCAAAGACGGGTATGAGCACTGATCCGGACCTTTCAAAAGTCCTGTTTATTATGTCCACAAGATTGTTTGATGCCTCCGCACGCGGGTGGTGATAGTCATTTCTTCCAGCATATGTTGATTCTGTCATGAATGTCTCTGCCCTGGGAAATTTGTTGTTTGCAGGGTTGAATAGCCATGTCTTCTCGAATTTCACATCACCGCTGAGTACCACGTTGTACAGGCCCTCCCCAATGTGGAGGTGAACGGATGCTGATCCAAGAATGTGCCCGGCGTTGTAGAATGTCAGCCTCACATCCCTTGTAATGTCGGTTGTTTCGTTGTACCGGAGGACTATTGATCTTTTAAGTGCCTCCCTGATATGCTTTGATTCGTATGGCCCCTTATGGCCTTCAGCATGGGCAACCTTTATGTAATCATTCTGGAGCAGTGCCGCAAGATCCCTGGTGGGGGGTGTCATGTAGACGGGCCCCTCATAACCGTACTTATAAAGAATCGGCAGGAGTCCGGAATGGTCAAGGTGAGCATGGGTCAAAACAACGGCATCTATGGCACTGAACGGCTGCATTTCAGGAATATATAGGTATGGTGCGCTGGCCCACGGGGAATCCTCATCACCACTGACATTCATCATGCCGCAATCAACCAGGATGCGTGAGTTGTTGGTTGAAACAAGGGTGGCACTGCGCCCCACTTCCCTGTGCCCGCCAACTGCCGTTATGCGAATCCAGGTTTCCCCTGGCATGGGCGGGATGTTCAGCTTTTCCCCGAGATTGTGGAGGAAGACCTTGCGTTCCTGCTTGACTTCCCTCATGAACTCCCTCATTTCCTTGACGGTTCTGGAATGCATCGGTGGAGCCCTGACGAACCTGGGAGACCACTTTGTTTTCTCCTTTATGGTGGATACATATTCAGCATCCCTGGCGGTTATAATTGATGGTTCCTCCACCTCGATGACTGCCTCTCCAGTGTCGGATTCAAAATACACGTCCCTGAACCCGGCCTCATCAGGAATTATCTCATGTATGATCAGCGTTGCTTCCTCCTCGGGCAGTAAAATGCTCGGGTCCGGCCTTATGGCAATCCTCCTTCTGAGTTCCTGCGCGATCTGCTTTGCCAGATCATCCCGGTGTGAGAACAGATCAAGGTTCTTGGTGTAGACTACAATGGTTGGCCCCTCGTAGTCTACCTCCGTGATCTGGTTGTCGGGATAGAGCTTGTCGAATATACTTCTTGCTT
>JAKAQT010000066.1 GCA_021819605.1 Thermoplasmata archaeon | reverse complement strand
ATCAGCGTGCCAGAACAGCTGAATGACAACTTTATCAATATTGCCGCTGATTGTTCCCACTGAAGTAACCAGCATAAGTGGCAATGCAATGACTGTATAGGCCCGGAACATTGTCCTTGTTGGCCTTGAGATCTTCCAGGGCCTGCCCAGCACGAGACCCACTATGAAGTATATGGAATATGACACACTGTATGTTAATGACAGGTAGAGTGCATCCATGTATCCGCCGCTACCTGAGTATCTTACTATCAGTGCAAGAAAGATGAAAACGGAGTTCCTGAAGACAGCTTCCACAAGAGGGGGAATTGAAGTTCTTACCGCCTTCAGTGTTGCCCTGAAATAAGCATTTGGAAATGCAGTGAGATTCTGGAAGAAGAAGTATGGAATGAGGGCAAGTATGATCCAGTACTCAATGGGTGACTGAAAGCCCCTGTGAAGAACAAGAGTCCAGAACTCCAGTGCTCCCACCACAAGTATAACAAATAAAAGTCCGAGAACAACTTTGATTGTCAGATAAGTGGCATTGCACGTTGCAATATCCTCGCCGTTGGATATCTTTATGGTATGTGCAGTGGAATATCCAAGATCGCCAATCAGTGAAAAAATTCCCACGAATCCAATACCGAAGGCTACAAAACCCCAGTCAGTGGTCCCAATGTAACGCAGAATGAAGAATAGACCTACGAAACCCAGAATGGCACTCAGGACATTCTGGATAATCAGGACAGGGGATCTCTGGGCGAACACTTTCCCCCTAATCCAATCTGATCATTAAAACCTCTCCTAATGGCAGGATTATGAAGATCGGTGAATGCCTTTATTTTGACCCGGCATCTGAAACAGGGGCAGACAATTGCCGTGAAACACTGGATGTAAGCTGCCCCTCAATCCGTGCGAGTATACATTTTACGTTGTTCATGTCCTCAGGAGAGAGAAAATCCAGGGTATCTATTATGAACTTTTCATGCAGGTCCTTAATTTCTATGAAGAAAGATCTGCCACGTTCTGTGGTCACTATATTGATCACTCTCCTGTCATCCTGGCTCCTAAGGCGATGAACCAGCCCCTTTTCTTCCAGTTTGTCAACAATATTCGTGACCCACCCCTGAGTGATCAGGTTGGCTTCCGCCAGCTTTATCATGGGCTGCGGACCCTGATTATTGAGGGTCTTGAGAATCCTGAACTCCATTATTGATAGTCCGTTATCGGAGAGCCTCTTCTCAACCTGCCTTGACCATGTTTTGTTTATTGATGTTATGAGCCTCCATAGCTCAAGGCTTGACTGCTTCCTTTCTTCATCCATCTTAATCACCTCCCCATGTTTGATGACTTGAGTGTCGGCCCACCTGAAATCCCGTCATCACGGGACTGTGCCTGAACTGTTCCGTATGGAGTTGCAGGGCCATTTCCGTGGTCATCCGAAACATAATGTGCTCCCCCATTCACATATTTCTTTCCCCTGAGCAGTGATACAACCGCGGCAACAAATGACAGAGACATACCAACATAGAACGCATCTCTAAGTGCACCCATGAATGCTGGAGCCAGAGCACTGGGGAACCAGTGTTTTCCATACAGCACTGAAGTATAGCTGTGAAGGCCACTTGAAAGGATAGGGCTTGCGGATATTATTGTCTGCATTGGATTTTCTCCAAGGAAAGCTGAAAAGAGGGCTATGGTAGGGGGCTCTTTGCCCAGAATTGAGCCATAATAGGCTGCATTTGACACGCCAAGGGAGGTCAGCGCATTGGTGAACGACGCACCCATGCCGGCTGCCAGGGCAACTATCACGATTGTGAAGAACATACCCATGCTTGCCGTCTGCCCTGCATTCCGCAAAGTGGTCATCATGCCGGAGGCGGCCCCCCTTGATTCAGCAGGAACTGAATTCATTATGGCTGCCGTATTTGGGGCAGCAAACATGCCATTTCCCATTCCCATTATGAACAGTGCTATACCGAATTCCACATAGTTGAAATTGTACGGCATGGTGGACAGCACAAAGAACATAATTCCCACTATGAACATACCTGCAGTCGCCAGCACTCTAGCCCCATGTCTGTCAGAAATTGCTCCTGATAGAGGACCCATTATCATGAACCCGGCAGTCATTGGAAGCATCGCAATACCTGCCCAGAACGGAGTGGAAGCATAGGAGTACCCATGAAGCGGCAGCCAGATGCCCTGCAGAAGAATAACCAGCATGATCATGACGCCGCCTCTGCCAACAGCGGACAGGAGCGATGCAAAATTACCGGCAGAAAACGCCCTGCTCCTGAAAAGCGAGAGCCTGAACATTGGCTGCCTGACTTTTCTTTCAATAAATGGGAAGGCTACAAGCAGTGCAACACTGGCCACCAGCGATGCGATGACAAGAGGATTTGACCAGCCGGTTGTGTCTTTCCCATATGGAAGAAGGCCGTATGTAACGGCTACAAGCAGAATGGTGATTCCTGCACCGAATGTGATATTCCCGCCATAATCTATTCTCTGGCCCGTCTCCTTCATTGCGGTGTCCTTGAGCTTGGCCATGCTCCAGATTGTTCCGAACAACCCAACTGGGACGCTTACAAGGAATATGTACCTCCAGTTGATAACAGAAAGCACTCCGCCGAGTATCAGCCCAATGAACGAACCGCCCAGAGCAGCCACCTGATTGATACCAAGTGCTTTTCCTCTCTCATTGACAGGAAATGCATCCGTGATTATTGCGGAGCTGTTTGAAAACAGGAATGCTGCACCAACACCCTGCACTATCCTCATTGCAACAAGATACTGGGCTGCTGCCACGCCGGTACCAGGCGTCAGGTAAAGCAGAAGCGAACCGGCCGTGAATATCGCAAAACCGAAATTGAATAACCTGACCCTGCCGAAAATATCCGAGAGCCTCCCAAATGTGACCAGTAGAACTGCTGTGACAATGTTGAATCCCATGAGGATCCACAGCAGATAAATGAAAGACCCCGAGGCAAATGGGCTCAGATGTATTCCCTTGAATATGGCAGGTAACGATATGAGGGTGATGGTGCCGTTTATGGTGGCCATCAGGACGCCCATTGTGGTGTTGGAAAGCGCAACCCACTTGTATTTTACCATATCCTGTGAAATTACATTAAGATATAAATCCTTTATCTATAAACTATACAGATATAATTCAATGGCGAACCATAAATTCTTCGCATTCCAGTACATGATATCCGGAAGGATTGATCCGGTAGAGCCGCTGTCAGAAATGTTTTGCCCGTAAAATGTTCAGAAATTCAATGCCAAGGCGCCTTGCCATTTCCCCATCAGTATCATCCCTGTCGCCCACCATCAATGAATGTCCAATGTCTATGGGAAAATCATGCATTGCCTTTTCTATAAGCCCCGTTTCCGGCTTCCTGCATTTGCATCCCTCCTCTGGCCTGTGCGGACAGTAGTAAATAGCATCTACCCTGACACCCATGTGTGCAAGGCGCTTTATCAGGGCAGCATTGAATTTGCCCAGATCTTCTTCGGTGAAATAGCCGCGATTCACGCCTGACTGGTTGGTTATAATGATAATAAGGAAACCCATCTGCTGATAGTGTTTCATAACACGGACGGCTTTTCTGAAAACATGCAGCTGTGCGGGATCATGGCAGTATGGGCAGTCCCTGTTTATTGTACCATCACGGTCTATGAACAGGGCAGGCATTGGGACACCAGTAACCGTCAGTGAGTAACACCTATGCGATCCAGTTTGTGCTTCACACTGTTGTCCTTATCCGTCCTGTGATCTATCTTTATTATGGTCTCCACGCGTTTGAATCCGGATTTCAGTATTTCAGTCTCAGCAGTTTTTATGGCGTTGAATATCTCGTCAAGGGTGGCAGCCTCAAGGACTGTTGCCATACTATTCGGATAGCAGTGCACTCCTGACTTTTCCATGACTTCCACAGCCCTGCGGATGGTGTCTCCGGCTGATTCTCCCTTCCCTACCGGATAGAATGTAACATCTGCAATTATCATGAAGATAGAATTGCATTTCCGGATAAAGCCTCTTTGATTCTATTTTCTCCTACCTTCACATTTATCACAGTATTTCCTGCCTTTATCCACTGAAGCACCACAGGACCTGCAGATATACCAGGATCGTTTACGCCACATCGAAATGCCAGTAACCGCAATTCCAGCTGCCGTGGCAAGAAAAGCGTAGAAAACAATCTGACTGGCCATTATGTCCAGGAGAGTAACAAGCGAGAAACTGTCGAAAAACATGAGACTAACTGTTGCATTGGAATCTGTCAGGTTAACTATGCCTGATGAATCTCTGACCTTCATGCCTCTTGGCGCACTTACCTGATAGTTGTAAACGCCGGGCTTCAGGCTGACGTTCAGCATTGAATCTGTGGTGGAATAGTTCCTTCCTGCGATAAGTACTGACCATTGCTGTCCAGGCATTGCAGTCTCCTCAACGAATGTGGCCGTCTCCTTTATTTCGGAAAAGCTGATCACAATGAATTCAGTATGGTTAGCTGCGTAGGATATGGCTACATCGCTGATTCGGTATCCGGCTGGTGGTATTATGGTGGGCGTGAGATTTGCTGAACTGTTGAAATCCAGTGACGAGGAATTTGAAATGAAATATTTCCCCCCATATTCCATGATCCATATGGCTCCGGGTTCATATCCTGTGACTGCCACTGATACCCGTATGGAGGCGTTAGCCGGATATTCAAGATCGACGGAAGTGGAATCAACAGACAGGCCGGACATGGCGTACATTTGGTCCGACACAAATTCTTCCTTAATTTTCACTGGATTCTGACCGTTGCTGATATGATATTTCAGGGAAAAGTTTTCGGTCTCCAGACCGAAAACTGGTACTTTCCACGCATTAATTATGATACCGTTTTCACCCACTGCAAGAATTTCCGCCGTTCCGTTAAGTGACTGCTCCTGTCTGTCGTATACGCTGTATGTCATATTGACTGTCAGGTTCCCACTGTACAGCATTGCCCCGGTAATCCTCAACGTTACAACGGGGGCTGGGACACTTACATTTATTATAACTGTGGCCCGGGAAAGGTCGGGGAATGGTTCCAGCGAGACTGTGGTAACGTTTGTTTCCCAGTTCAGTTTATATGTACCAGTGTACAGATACGAGGAGTTCACCTGTATCCCAGACAGGGCGATAAATCTGTTAATGGACAAAGGTCTGCACTGTGTCATATTTACGCCCCTGTTATTCAGCATGGAATACGGCAGGGGAGTCTCCGGTGAAACGGAGTACCTGAAATTACTGACCATGCCACCCTTGTCCTCCGGCAGAACCCTGGCCAGCCTGTACATGTAGACTGTGGAGTTGTTCAGCTGGAAAGGTGATGCACTGTAGTTATCAAGGCCTGAGACCGATGAATCAGTCCAGATTATGGTAGAATTCGTTGCAAGCATATGATTTGCGATGAAGTCTGGAATACCATAGCCTACAGTGCTGCTCCTGAAGTTCAGTGCAAGCGAGGAGTTCATGATTTCTGCTGTGCTGTGATAAAGCATCAGGTCATATGCACTGTATCCCTTTGCATGAACCGTGTCATTGGATTCCAATGTCAGTGTTACGTTTGCTATTCCAACAGGGTAGGATGAATTTTCTTCAAGAACAAGGCTGAAATTTGATGTGCTGGCGAACCACCGGGCTGTATGAACAAACATGCCCCCATAAATGGTTTCGGACAATTCAGAAGTGTTATCAGTATTGTTAGGCAGCAAGTACGTCTTCACAACCTTTCCATCAGCCTTCAGCAGAAGGCTATCACTGGATTCGTTGCCTGTGCCCGTATAAGTAACATCCAGATGAATGCCGTTCATCAGGACATTCCAGGGATATGGACTTTCAGGGCTCTTCATGGGAACTGTTCCATTCGCTGAAAATTTCTGGAAGCTGGCCTGATTTACGAACATATGGGCATCAGGAAATTCATACGGAGCTTGCTGATGGATCAGCCCGGAAACAGAACTGTTTATGATGCTTACAACTGACCTTGAAAAATTCTCTCCCAGATAGTTGGAAACCAGAGGGTCAGAATCGTTAACACATTGACATTCAATTGTTGAATTATCAATAGTAATATTTGATCTGCTTGCATTCAGCATCCCCGGAAAATCCAGGGTTGAGTTGTCAATCCGCATGAAAGAATCTGAATGAAGGGTTATATTGATTGCTTCCACGGTATTGTACGTGGCATTGAGTATGCTGAGGGTTGAATTCAGCAGTTCCAATCCGCCGTAGACGTTTATGTTTATGTATGGCAGGGAAAGGGATTCCGCTAACATGTCATAACCACTGAATGTAAATGTGCTATTGGCAGGGACAGACAGGTTTGAACTCAGGTAATAAACAGTGCTGGGCGACTCCATACCTGAATGCGGTACTGCCCCATTGCTCATGTTAGATATTGCAGGAACCGAGTTCGCCCCATCCGTATTCTGCATGCTGCTGGAAGGAATCGATATAACTGAAATGATCAGTATGATCATTATAACAAGATGTGCGGCATTGGATTTGAAAATGGCCATGTGTCGCTCCAGAAGGATGCAGCAGATAAATAATTAATGACTGAAAAAACGCCACAGTGCATATATTGTTCTTAAAGAATGTTTACAATGAGTTGAGCATCGAGCCCATGATCCTGCAGTATTGACGAATCGCCAGTGAAAAAATTATCCAGATGAAAATAACAGCTGACCTCTCCCACCGCTAAAGCATGTGGGGTTCCTGATTGCACGGATTCCTTTGGCATTTTTCGCTGCTCATATCTGGTCCCTCAGGAAATAGTCGAGGGATGCTTTCATTTCCCGAAACATCTTGCTATGTTCTGAAAGAAACTCAATATGCGTTCGGTCGATCTGCAGGAAAACACGATCCTCCATTTCTGGAATCTTTAGATATTCCCTTAGAATAAGTGATTCCAGGACGGATTCCATAACAACCACCAGGTTATTGCGGTTATATGCCACCGGTTTTATGCTGGAAAGCCTTGAAGCCATGTAAGCCGCAAACATAAGAAACCCGCCTTTTGTGCCCTCCAGACTCTTTCTTATTCGAGACAGGTCAAGGATCTCACGCAGGGAGAGATTGCATGCAATGATGAGGTCCCTGGCCATTGCCAGATTCTGGCCACCGGAGGATGGTGAAGGATATCTCATGCCAAGGATCTCCTTTATGGTGATGTTGTCCTTCCACATCAGGTTGGTAGGGCAGGCCAGGATACCGAAATTTACGGCCAGCCGTGAGAAGAGGTCAACATCTTCCCCGTTGGAAAGGTGGCGCCATCCTCCCACCTCATTGATCAGATCCCTGTGAACCAGCGAGAGCTCCGAGAAGTAAAGCCGCTTCAGGCTGAACTCAAGAAATGAGTGAAGTATGTCTGCGTACTCGATTGGGTAAACAAGGCTGCTGTGGAATGGAACAATGAATTTCCCGGTGCTTGATCTGAACGCAGTATCCTTCCCTTTCCCATATGATTCACGTTCGATCCTTATGACCATCAGGTTGTGGAATGTCTTTCTCATTGATCTTAGGATTGTATCTGAAACGCCGTGCTGGCGTGGACATGCCATAACAATCTCATATTCTCGTCCGAGCTCATCTCCGATCAGATTGATGCTCTCAACGGACTTCACCGTTCGATTTGTGACTTCCATTGCAGTTGTCAGGAAACTGATGCCGGAGAATGCCTCCTGAGTGCCTTCCCTGCTGTTTCTCTTCTGAAGCAGTGTCTGCACGGCATCATCCATACATGGATAAAGCAGAATTATGATATAATCATGACTGAAACCGACAGATCAGATTTTTCAGAACCTGAGTCTCATCAGCTTAATTCCCGGGTAAAGAGTTTCCCTGATGACCTCGTCCATGCTTTTTCCCTGTTCCATGGCCAATTTGCAAGCCTCAACTGTCTTCTCATGATCAATTTCAACAGTTCCACCTTCCTTCAGGTACACAATTAGTGTTCCAAGGGAATCACAGTCTATACCCATTGGTCCTGTATGGCGCATCACATTTCAACCTTTTTCATAAGTACTGGCAGAAGAGCCAGCTTTTGCCAGCTTTCGCAGGAGACTTGTTGCTGCCCCAGATTTGTGGATTAAGATGCAACGATTGGCTGTTTGAAGTGCCTTTTCCGGAGAAATGGGGGTACTCCTTGAAAGTTCTGGCATCACCCTACGGGCTTATTTCAGATGACGGCCTGAGTCGCGTATTCCGGACATGTCGCTGGAATCGATTTATTACGGCCATCGGTCCATCTCAACAGTGCCGCTCTTGTGTAGCATGCCTCTCAGTTACAAGTACCGATGATAATGGATCATCAGGCTGAATTTCTGGTTATGTATTCCTGCTGTTATCTTCCTACAGTATCAGGGGGATTCCAGCTCGCATAAGATGAAGCTGGGAAAACACAATGTCAACCACAAACGGCTAAAGCACGTTGGCCTGCACTTCCAGATTTGCTGGCATGGCAACCCTTACCAGTCATGCCACAGGATGGTATGACCCTCGCTATTCGGGCAGAGGCGTATGCTGTACAGCCCTCGGTGTCACCACCGAATCCCTCAGGCAACCTCAGGCTTAACCCATGCAAGCCAGGAGGTTTTCCGGAAATTTATCTCACAACTTCATATAGAAAGTGTCGCAATTCCTCCCACATCTGAAGAGGTGGGCTTCCTTGCGACTGGGGATCGTGAACATGAGCATTTTCCGCCATATTGGAAAAGTGCCAGAGAATTCTCACACTGACTTCGGAAAAATTAC
>JAKAQT010000065.1 GCA_021819605.1 Thermoplasmata archaeon | reverse complement strand
ACATTTAGCTTCTCAATAAGGAGTAATAGAAAATGACCAAATTTGTTCTGGTATCAGATTCCACATTGAGTTACGAATACAGGAATTTTCCCCTGCTGGATTTTCTGCCATGTGCTCCTGGGCAGGCTATCCCGGGGCCCGTATACAGGTTTCTCAAGGGACCAGCTCCGCCAGCCCACCCCAATGGTGAGGCTGTTTTTGCGCCATACGCCCTGAGAAAGATTGAGGCTGCACTCCTCAGGAAGTTCCCAAAGAAGGATATTGCCGTGGCGCACGAAGACTATCTGGACAGATTCATAACGGATGACACTAAGGTCATCGGAGTGTCCACCATGGACCCGCTGGGCATAGGCCCCACAACCATGTCATATTACGCATTGTTTGGCGGCGAGATGATGGCATGGGTCCGCAAGGAATGGGATTCCCTTATAGCCCGCATAAATGCCGCCAGGGCAGGCAAGAAGGCAAAACTTGTTGTGGGAGGGCCTGGAGTGTGGGAATTCACTATCCTGAGGGATGAGATAGAGAAATACAACTTTGACTACATAGTCCAGGGCGAAATTGATGATATTGCTGAAACGCTCTTCGAGCAGATTGCCGAGGACAGCATAGATAGCACACTCTTCCACAAGGGTTACATGACATACGACGACGGCTTCAAGAAGGTTGTGAAGAATGATGACCTGTTCCTTGCAAGAGGACTGACGAAATCAGCCTATCCAAGGCTTGAAGACATACCTGAAATAGTAAACCCCTCAATGAAAGGCATGGTTGAGGTAATGAGGGGATGCGGTGTTGGATGCGACTTCTGTGAGGTTACGCTCCGACCCCTCAGGTACAATTCCGTTGAGAGGATTGTAAACGAGATAAAGGTGAACCAGAGAGGCGGGCTGGATAACGCATGGCTTCACTCCGACGAGATATTCGGATACAAGCACGGCAACATGTTCGCTCCCAACGAGGAGGCGCTTTCCGAGCTGTTTTCCGCAGCCATAGGAGTTCCAGGCATAAAGACCTCCAACCCAACCCACGGCAGGATATCCATACCTGCAGGCTACCCTGAGATGATGGAGAAGCTTTCAAAGATACTGAAAACGGGCCCAAGGAACTGGATAGGAATCCAGACGGGTGTTGAGACCGGCAGCGACGAGCTTGCAAAAAGGCATATGCCCAACAAGACACTTCCGCTGAAGATTGGCCCGGATGGCAGCTGGCAGGAAATTGTCTGGCAGGGAGTGTATGTGGAGACAAGGAATTACTGGAGGCCTGCTTTCACAATACAGGTGGGGCAGGAGGGCGAGACGGTTGAGGATATGTGGGATACCATTTCCATGGTCAACAGGCTCAGCAACTCATATGCACAGGGAAGGCCCTTCGAGTTCACGGTGACTCCCCTGGTAAATGTCCCTCTGGGAAGGATAAAATCAAGGGAACTGAACACTGATGTTCTAACAGCTGATCAGCTTGCAGTGTACTACGCATCCTACAGACACCTTGCAAAGATGGCCTCAAGGGACGGCTTCAGGGATGCCCATGGAAATATAATTGCAAGGCTTGGCACAGGATCACTCATATCCGGAGGAGGCCTCCTGATGATGAAGTACGTGGAATCCGTTGCCAGGAAGAAAGGCGTTGATATAGATAAGGTCAAGAGATGGGGACTGGACCAGAGGGATGAGTTCCACTCACTTGCCGCCATGAGCGGTGCCTGATCCCTCTAAACTTATTTTAACCCATTTCAGTTTACATCCTGTTGATAGTCAGGAATCCCGATGCACTTGATTTTTCATATGTTCCCCAGAAACTCAGATTCAGAGATGTGCAGATAGAGACAATCAGGAAAACCATGCTTGAGCCCCTCAGGGCCGGCATAAGCAACAACCTGGTGGCGTTCGGCGATTCCGGCACAGGAAAAACCTCCACAATGAAGTACCTTGCCAGGGAGGAGAAAGCCTTCATAATTGTTTATGAGAATGCTCTCTCGTTCTCCAGCCTGAAGATGCTGCTCATTGATGCCCTTTACAACATGGGCAAGCTTGTGGGTTCCAGGAACATGTCCTACTCAGACATCTTCAGGGGATTCAACCTGGTGTCTCAGAAGAAGGGCAGGAAGATTGTCCTTGTCATAGATGAAGCCACAAACCTCATAAAATTTGAAAGGGACGGGCTATACAATCTCCTCAGGGCAGGAGAGATATACTCCACCCCGGTGTCCACAATCCTTGTGTCAATGGAGGATCCGTCCATTTACATGACCGAGAGGGACAGAAAGTCCCTGGGCGTGTTCTCAAGCATTCTTTTCAACAGGTACTCCGAGGATGAACTGGTGCGGATCATAGAGGAGAGGGCCAGGATAGCAATGGTTCCCGGTTCCATAAATGATGATATGCTCAGGCACATAGGCCATGTGGCAGAACCATTCGGGAGCGCAAGAGTGGCCATAGAGCTACTCCAGAAGTCCATTTACATCTGCGAGTACCGTGACGGCACATCGGTTTCCATAGAGGATGTCAGGGCGGCACAGTCCATGATCAACCCGTATGTGACAGAGAGCAAGCTCAACGAACTTGATCCCCTGGACCTTGCTGTTCTGCTCTCCATATGCCACTGCCTCAGGGACGACCCCAGCACTTCCATGTCGTGCGTTCTTGAGGACGTCAGGATTGTCTCTGAACAGTTCGGGGTTACCATCAGGGAGAACACTGCAATATACAGGTCGGTAAAAAGGCTTGAGAATCTTGGCATCGTGGAAGGCAGGGTTGTGGGGCGTGGAGACAGGCAGGGGGTTGCCAAGCTCATAGGCATAAACGACATACCCGTTTCTGTCCTGGAGGAGAAGGTTGAGGCACTCATACGGAGAAACTGAAGAGATCTGCCTGCTTCTTCCGGGGCGAGCATGACCTCACAATAAAACCGATCTGCCTGAACGCCATGGATAGCTGCCTTTCATAGAACTTCAGGTCAATCCCATCATGTGTGCCATCCAGGTCCACAATGCCGTGGTGGTGATCAACGACAACAACGCCGATCCTGCTGCCGGGCATGATCCTGTATCCACGGTCCACGGCCTCCTTAATTGCCATTCCCTGTATATTGTGCACGGAATATTCCTCAGGATTTCTTGTGACATGCAGCGGTATCCGGAAATCCTCCAGAGGAAGGTACCTGAGTGATCTCACATAACGTGCCTCAAGATCCATGATCTCCTTGCGTTTTGCCCATATATCTTCAGGAGTCATGCAGCTCCTGAGAATCTCTATGGCTTCCCACTGGAAGTTTTTGCATACTGGTGGGATATCACGCCTTCTTACGTATAGCCCGCGTACCTTGACGGTCCCATCCATTCGAAGGCCAATGTACCTGTTCAGCGCCCCCAGGCCGGAATTTGCCGGCATGAATACAATCCATCTGTAATGGCCGTCCTCCACTATGCCTATGCCGGTCCTTTCCTGGATCTGGGAAAGCACTTTCCCCACGTCGCCGGAACCTGAAATCCAGAGTGAATCCACTATTCCATGTATTGGCGTGAAGCCATTGGCCCGTGCTATGTTCATGGCCATGGCCAGTGCCCATCTCCCCATGGCTGTTATCGATTCATGAATCTCTATCTTCCCGAACTTGGCGTTCTTGTATCCCGTGTACCCGAATGATGTCAGCAGCATCCATTTGAGGGCAGCATCCCTCATGCCGTAAAGCCCTGATCTGGCCTTTACCGATTTGTAAAACAGCCGCCTTTGCAGGAGACCATCCAGGGCAGATGCCAGGAAACCCCGGTCAGTTCCCGATGCGGAATAGGGAGTGCCATGAATTTTTATGGCCCCGTTCTTCTGAAGGGTTTCCGGAGATAGGTTGTACCTTACCATTATGCTGGGATACATTGATGAGAAGTCAATCTCATGGACATCGGTGTAAATCCCGGGATCAGGCTGCAGCACCAGACCGCCGCTGTCAGTATTCAGGAGTGTTTCAGCACTCTTCGCCTCCTCATGATCATCCTTTCTGACAGGTATCAGCACGCCGCTCCTCACGGCATAGGCCTCCTCCATTGATGAAACAGCGGTGCCGGTGGTGACTCTTGATGCCGTTACAATGGGAAGGCCGGATGTGCGGGATATCTCAATGAGGCCATGAATACCGGTCTCAGAATATGCAAATGAATCCGATTCTATGCAGATTTTCCCGTCAATGGAAACTCGCGGATTGCTGTAGTGCGTCTGCCCGTAGGATTCAAATGTGGAGCCGTCGGATGTGGTCACCCGTGGGAGACCGTAACCCTGATGGAGAATCATCTGAAGGATCTTCCTGAAGAAGCCGTCCCTGTTGCTGTACACAATTATTGTGCCCTGGGTTATTGCCCGGTAAGCCTCGTATATGGCATCCGAATCTATCCTGGGGAAATGCCTGCCGTTTATTTCAATATCGTATGGCACTCCAAGCATGGATCTGCCCACTATGGTGGAAACAGGTATCTCCGGGTCCGGGTCCATGGGATTCTCAAGAGTGAAGAATCCCAGATTCCTCTCGGCCATGAAGCGCAGCACCGGATCAATGTCACCGTTGTATATGGAGAACTTCCTCTCCATGCCTATGCTGTTTATTATGGCATTGAGATCCCTTATTCCGGAAGGCCACACAGGTATACGTATGCCCTCAATCTCGCCATGCACATTCCTCATGGTATCCATGCTGTATCCGAATATGCCGGATTCATCAAGCTGCCTGGCAAGGAATGCCAGATCATACATGTCTCCGGACACGAATATCCAGCTTCTGTTGCGGTGGTCCCTGTAGCTTATCCTGCCATGATCCATGTACCAGACTCTTATGGTATCAGAGCCGGTGGCGTTCACTATTGTTCCTGCATTCACTGCCCATCCTCCTTAATCCTTGAGTAGAGATCGATGATAATGGAAATCAGGAAACCAGTATATGGATCCACACCGGAGTACGATATCTCAGCAGAATGCTTCCGACCAATCATGACCAGATCATGCATTATGGCTGCCTGCGATTGCGGCATTACGGATGCCATCCTTTCCAGGTCCCCTGCCAGATCCTCCAGCACCTGGCGAGCGGTGGGAACGCTCCTTCCCATTTCAGAACATCCCCCCATTAATGGTCCTGTTGCCCAGGTACCTTGACATTATTCCCGGATCGCCGATTATGTTCATGTAAACAGGGCAGCCATGGTAGTACGTCATTATCCGGACTATGTCATAGATGTTGGCCACAATTGACCCAGGCCATGACGAGACCACACCGGAAGCAAGCGCCAGGTAATGCGGCTTATCATCTGAATCCATGAGTATTTTCTGGAGCTGGAATGATGTCAGTATGCGCTGCACCATTATGATGCCAAGTTCATCACGGGTAAATTCATGCCTGAAATCCGACATGATGCCGTCCGTGATGAGCAGATGGATCACATCTGATTCAAACTCCTTCATGAAAGACCTGACATTTCCTGCCTGGAACGATTTCGTCGAAAATATCCTGAGAGGGGCATGCATGCCTTACTCTAGATACACAGGTATATTAATCAGATTATGTGTCCGTGCAAAATGAGAAAATGAGTGGAAAACCGCTATTTCACTATCTGGCGCTTCCGTGAAAATGAGGCTCTTGCCTTGAATGCCTCATTCAGGTGCAGGGCAACATTTATGACGCCGAGGTGTGTGATGGCCTGCGGGAAATTCCCCAGCTGATCCCCGGTCTGAAAATCTATTTCCTCTGAAAAAAGACCCAGGTGGTTTCCCCTGTCCAGAATGGATTCGAACACGACCTTGGCCTCATCTATCCTGTCCATCTGGATCAGGACATTAACGTACCAGAATGAGAGAAGAAGGAAGGCATTATCCTCTCCCTTGAGCCCGTCATCCTCACGGTACCTGCGGAAGAGGTGATCAGTGACCCTGAGGTCCCTCTCAATCTTTGCCACTGTGCCCACGATCCTTGGATCATCAGCGGGGAGAAAGCCCAGAAGCGGCATCCGGAGCAGCGAGGCATCGGTCTCACTGCTTCCATAATACTGCACAAAGCTGTTCTGCTCCTCGCTGAAGCCATTGGCAATAATATCCTCCTTTATCTCATCGGCAATGGCCCTCCACTTCCTGTACGGGCCTGAAAAGCCCTGGTATTTGCCCATGGCAATGGCATTGTTGAATGCAGACCATGAAACAACCTTGGAATATACGTAATGCCTTGGTTCTGTCCTGAATTCCCAGATGCTTGAATCGGGAGATTTCCATAATTTTGAGAGATGATCCAGTGTTTCGCCCACAAAGTTCCATAGATATGAGTTTATTACGCCGCCAGCATCGCTCAGTGCACAGATTGCATTCACAATGGACCCCATCTGATCTATCTGGAGCTGATCGGATGCCTTGTTGCCAACGCGGACAGGCCTTGATCCCATGTAGCCCTCGTAATCCAGCTCCATCTCCTCCAGGCTTGAACTGCTGTTTATTGGGTATATTGTATGTATTCTGCCATCATGCTCAATCTTATCCATCATATCATAGAGAAACTTGGTTGCTTCCCTCTTGTAGCCTATGAGTGAGAGCGCCTCAATGACATAGGCTGTGTCCCTTATCCAGGCAAAGCGGTAATCCCAGTTCCTCTCGCTTCCGATGCACTCCGGAAGGCTGGTGGTGGGTGCTGCCACCATGAGGCCGGTTGGTTCAAAAAAGAGACCTTTCAGGGTCAGGGCAGATCTGTTTACATCGTTGTTGTAGAGCCCCCTGTATGTGGTGGAGTTGCTCCATTTCTGCCAGTAGTCAATGGTATCCTC
The DNA here is from genome assembly GCA_021819605.1 of Thermoplasmata archaeon. GTDB lineage: Archaea > Thermoplasmatota > Thermoplasmata > Thermoplasmatales > Thermoplasmataceae > UBA509. Next base: position 2,020 of record JAKAQT010000065.1, on the reverse strand, counting down.
CATCCTCTGGTAAGACTTGTAGTCAGATATAACGTCCAGATGTGAAATGCCGTAGAGCGCAACAAGCCATCTTGAAGTCCTCCTGGGTATTTTCTGGGAACCTATGACTCTGTCACCATCACGGGAAAGAGGGATCTCGCTGACTATCCCGACCTTTGTGTCCCTGTACCTGAATATGAAGCCGTTCTTCCTCTGCTCTATGACCGGTGTATGCTTCCCGTAGTTTATGGTGGCCTTGAAGGCAATATCGACTTCCACATCCTCGGAAGTGGTCTCAACCATCCTGTGTATTTCTGGAAAGCTGATTGTTGAATAGTCAGAAGTTGGAATGAAGTCCGTAAGGCGCAGTATGATCTTGCCGTCCCTGATGAATTCAGTGATGAGGACATTTGTGAGTTCTTTGTATGACTGTATCACCTCAAGATTTTCCGTATCATGGGGCTTGATTGAAAAATAACCACCCTTGTTCTTGTCAAGTATTGAATCGAAAACTGGAGGTGAATCAAAATTTGGAAGGCATGCCCAGTCAATTGTTCCGTTCAGGCCCACAAGGGCAGCGGTTCTGTTGCTGGCTATCATTCCATGGCTTGAAATTCTGAGGTAACCATTCCTTCCAAGATCTCTGTATTTTCTTGCTCCTTGAAATGCCATTTGAGATTGCCATCAGTATACGTGGCAGTTATTAATAAATTCCCAGCGAGGGGACGGCATGTTTCTTCATGAGTATCATTCAAAGTCTCCATAAAAGCGGTGAACAGCGCTATGTGAATGGTCTTGCAAAAGTATTCCCTCTGGGAAACGTACATCATAGATCACTTGTGAATGAAATGATTCATTAAAGGAATCCTCATAAGATGTATGTGAAGACTACAGTCATAAAGAATATCTCACTGCCTGTAGAGGCGAGGAAGCATTCTGGGATTATAGGAATGTAAGGAACTGACAAATCAACTCATTTAAAGTAGGGCGTCTTCTATGAAAAAAGTTCCCAGACATTCATGTGACTGTATCCTCTCAGCGGGAGTTTTTCAGGGAACGAAAAAATGAATGAAGAATCCCATGCCTCTGAGTTTCCTTGCTGTATACTTTTCGGATGTGTTATAGATAGGAAAGAAAGCAAGAGCTGTCAATAGTGACAGAATGTGTATATTTCGATTGATGTGTTCCATTTATCATCTGAACAGTATAAGACCTAGCAAGAACTATTCCGATCAGAGCATACTTGATTATTCCTTTTAAAACGCAATGAAAATCATTATTTTAAAGAAAATTTTAGGAAAGTGGATAGTGTATTGAATCTGCTGTAAAATTGAAAAGGTCCTGCACAATTCGGATTTGAAGAGGCGAAAATATGCAGGACCAGTTAGATGTAGTGAAAGAGGTAATAAGTATTTTCCTGAAAGACCGGAAGGAAGGAAAGAGGCAGCTAATAGAATGGTTTCTCAATGACGTCATGGATGAGGAGGCAAGAGTGCAGCTCGCATCCATGCCCTATGAGAGGACAGAAGAAAGGAAAGGGCACAGGAACGGATCGAGAACAAGGAAGCTGAAGACTGTGGACGGGGAACTTGAACTGAGGAAGCCTCAGATAAGGGAGTTTCCCTTCAGGACCGCCGTCTTTGACCGCTATTCCAGGGTTGAGAAGGCTCTTGATTCAGTTATACTGGAATCATACATCCAGGGTGTGTCCACAAGGAATGTCAAGAGCATAGTTGAGAGCCTGGGCATGGAGAACGTATCCGCATCATACGTGTCAACCCTGGCCTCTGAACTTGATTCAAGAGTGAGGGAATTCCTTGAGAGGCCCATTGAATCACCAATGAAATTCATCTACATAGATGCAACATACTTCAAGGTAAGGGAGGACGGGAAGTACAGGAGCAGGGCACTCCATGTGTGCATAGGCATCAACTAGTATGGCCCGGGGGACTGGCTTGGGAAAGTATCGAGCAGGGCACTCTATGTGTGCATAGGCATCAACCCGGAGGGGAGGAGGGAGATACTTTCAGCTGTACTGTTT
>JAKAQT010000064.1 GCA_021819605.1 Thermoplasmata archaeon | reverse complement strand
TCCGATCTAGGAGATTCCACAAATTCCAACAGAGATCTTATTAGTGCGGTAAGAGACGCCGATCTGGCTGTAAATGGAATTCTCCAGTATCTCAATGCAATGGATCAGGTGTCAGAAGAGTGGCTACCAATACTGGACAGATGGAAAAAATATTCTCCGATTTCGGCAAAAATCGCATATGCCGAACGCGGAAGGTAATGACAATCAGCTGCTGACGAAGTCAAAACCGGTATAGGGAACCAGGACCTCCGGTATCTCGAAACCGTTTCCGTCGTCCCGCTGGAAATTCTCCATTATAGCAACCATTACTCTTGTGGTTGCAATTGCCGTGCTGTTAAGGGTATGTACGAACCTGTTCCCGTCCTTTGTTCTGAATTTTATTCCCAGGGACCGGGCCTGATAGTCAGTATCGTTTGACGCAGATACCACTTCCCTGAACTTTCCCTGCGACGGGAACCAGGCCTCGATATCATATTTCTTTGCAGCAAGGTTTCCCAGCTCGCCGGAACAGACATTTACCACGCGATATGGAATTCGCAGGTTCTTGAACAGGTTTTCAGCGTTGCCGAGGATTTCCTCCAGGAATTCCCATGATTGATCCGGGTGGCAGAACACGAACTGTTCAATTTTGGTGAACTGGTGAACCCTGAATATTCCCTTGGTATCCTTACCATGGGCGCCTGCCTCTCTCCTGAAGCATGGTGATATTCCTGCTATCCTCACCGGCAGCTCCCTTTCATCCAGCGTCTCGTCCATCAACATTGAAGCTATTGGGTGCTCAGATGTTGAGATGAGGTAAAGGTCCTCACCCTCAATTTTGTAAAGGGTATCTTTGAAGGTCTCCATGTCGGTGGCACCATCCATTGAACGGTAATTCAGCATGTATGGCGGTTCCACAACGGTGAATCCACGTTCAGACAGGTAATCCACCGCGTAGTTCATCAGCGCAAGCTCAAGCTTGACAAGCCTGTTCTTGATATAGAAGAACCTTGCTCCTGCGGTTTTCCCGGCTCTATCAAGGTCCGCAAGATTGAGTCTCTGCATCAGATCCACATGGCTCTCCGGCCTCCTGTCAATTACGGAGTACTGCCCCATATTTGCCGTTGATGATTTGTAGTACTCCACATCTTCCTCCATGACGCGGGCAAGCCCCCAGTTCCTCACAACAACATTGTTTTCATCACCCTTGCAGACGGGTGCGCTTTCGCTGAGTAAGTTTGGAATAAGCTTTGCCACAACATCTCTGTCAGTTTCGATTATTTTCTGCCTGCTTTCAAGCTTCTCAATTTCCAGATTGAGTTGCCTGACCTGATCCTTCAGTTCATCCACTCCGTTGCCTGCCTTAATGGCATCCGATATCTTTGCCGTGAAGATATTCTTCTGGTGTTTGAGATCATTCACTGATCGCAGGTTCTCTCTCCATTCTCCGTCAAGTTCAAAGAATCTGTCAATCGTTGAGGTATCAGAACCTCTGGCTTTTGCCGATTTATAGAAAATGTCAGGGTTATCCCTGAGAAGCTTGATATCTATCATCTGTACTGTTATTTTGAGATTATAAATAAATTATGTTATGGAACTATAGATAGCTCCATCCTCCGACTCCGTCTTTGTCATCTTCAGAACCGTCAGATACAGCCTTTATGATCTTCCCATATCCTGGGACGCGCGGGACTGTCTTGACGCTGCGTGCCCTGTCTTCCACATCTTTCCTCACGAAACTCATGGAAAGATTCTCTTCCTGAGTTTTTAGCCTGCTAATAAAGCCGCCTGTATAGCTGAACACGTTCAGGAGAACAAGTGATCCTGGTACAATAAGCGAGAAGGTCTTAACAAGTCCGTAACCAGTATAGAGGTCAGTGAGTAAACCGGAGTAGGCAATCAGGTTTGACTGTGAAAGAGTCAGCACACCTTTGCTGAAATATGAGCTTGCCCCTCCCAGAAAACCTGCCTGGAATGGCGCCAGAAGAAGGGTGATCATCACAAGCAGGGAAGTTGAAACAAGTGAGGAAATGAGGGCTTTCGAGGTGCTTCCGGATTTCCTGCCGCCTATGTATCCTGCTATTGCCGGCCCGGCTATGGGTATCCACCAGAGCATTATTGAAAACATGAAGGTGTACAACATTCCCCGTGACTGTGAATATATGAGTATCTCCTTCTGGTCCTTTTTTGAATAGGCTTTCTGCAGACTTCTTACCTTCAGGGATTCCCTGAAGTTGTCCAGACTTAATTTAGAAGGTGTCATTCAAATGTCAGACATGACATATTCTAGATAATACTTAAACATTGCGATAAAAAAAGGAGAAGACGCAGTCTAGCAGGTCTGCAACAAAAATTCCTGATCATGCACCGTACTTTTCAGACCGGTCTGCCATCTCCTTCACTATGTTCATGACGTCAATGCTTCTTATGCGCCACATGCCAGCTGAAGCCGAGAACTCATCAAAGAACTGTGATCTGTCCGTGAGAGCCCCTCTGGACCTGAAGAGGACAGGAACAGGGTCTCCGGAATGATCCTTGAGAGAGCAAGGGGTGGCATGGTCCCCAGTGACTGCTATTACAAGGTCCTGATCAACATTTTCCATCATTTCTCCAATTGCCCTGTCAATCCGTTCAATTGCATCCCTCTTTGCAATGGCATCGCCGTCATGGCCTGCCACATCGGTTGCCTTCACGTTTACCAGGACGTAATCATACTTTTTCGTTAGGTCGGCCGCAGCCAGAAGCTTTGAGGTGAAGTCGCTGTCCAGGGTTCCTGTTGAACCGCGCGGTTTGAGAGTGTGCATTCCAAGGAGGCCGCCAATTCCAGTTATCATGGGAATGCCTGCCACCACTGCACCCTTCATTCCATGCATTTCACTGAAATCCATTAGGTCAGGGGCCTTTCCAGGGCCTCTCAGAAGAAGCTCATTGGCAACTGGTTTTCCACTTTTTCTCCGGTTTTTGTTGGCTTCATGATCCATGAGAATTTTCCTTGCTGCGTCGAGATACCTGTTCAGTACATCTGCTGTAAATTCCCCTTCAGGAGAAACTGGCATAACTCTTTTGACAGGTTTACCCGTTTCGTGTGGGTCCGAATCCGTTATTTTGTCGGAAAGTCCCTGGCTCCTCATCACAAGGGCCGCCCTGTGCTCAACTCCTTCCCTGACGAAGAACCTGACACCGTCAATCTCCATGTTGAGCGATTTTGCCAGAAGAGAAGTTCCTTCAGCTGAACGCCCGGCTCTGCGGTCTGTCACTACACCATTGTTGTCGGTTGTTCCAAAATTCGCCCTGAAAGCAACATCCCCGGGCCTGACTTCCAGGCCAAGGCCCATGGCCTCAAAGGGGCCGCGCCCGGAATAGAATTTCTCCGGATCATAACCAAGAAGCGACAGGTGTGATGTATCCGATCCGGCCCTGATCCCCGGAGCAATGGGCGTCATCAGTCCGCCCTGCCCTTCCCTAATAAGGTGGTTCAGGTTTGGGCGGAAAGCAGCCTGAAGGGCAGTTTTTCCTGAAAGTATCTGGTTTGGCCTGTCTCCAAGGCCATCAAGCACAATAAGCATGATGTTCTTCATGGCAACACCTTAAGTTCCTTCCATCCACTCATTCGCGTAGTCAAGCTGTTCAGGTGTCAGCTTATCAACTTTGAGCCCAAGTGAATCGAGCTTTATCCTGGCAACATCGTTGTCTATTTCTCTCGGCACAGGGTAAACACGGTTCTCAAACTCTCCATGATGTTTTGCAAGATACTCCGCAGTAAGCGCCTGAAGTGCGAAACTCATATCCATGATCTCAACCGGATGCCCCTGGCCAGCTGCCAGATTCACAAGCCTGCCGTCAGCTATGACATTGACCTCATTCCCGTTTTCCAGCCTGTACTTCACAACATTCTCCCTTACGGGTTTTCGCGACAGTGACTTAGACTCCAGCATATTAACAGGCAGCTCATTGTTGAAATGCCCTGAATTTGCCAGTATGATGTTCTTCTTCGCAACAAGAAGATCATCATACGAAACGACATTTTTCATGCCGGTAGCTGTCACAACCATGTCCGCGTCCCTGATTGCAGAGTTCATTGTCTTTACATCAAATCCATCCATTGCAGCTTCAACGGCCTTAACAGGATCGATTTCGGTAACGGTGACAAGAGCCCCCATTCCCTTCATTCTCATTGCTATGCCTCTTCCGCACCAGCCATAGCCCGCCACAACAAGGCGTTTACCGGCTATGAGCACATTTGTTGCGTTCATTATGCCGTCAAGTGTGCTCTGTCCTGTCCCATACCTGTTATCAAAAAGATGTTTCATCTGTGCATCGTTAACGTCAAACATAGGAAATTTAAGTGCACCCTGCTTCTGCATGGCAAAGAGCCTGACCACACCTGTGGTGGTTTCCTCATTTCCCCCGATTATGTGCTCCTGAAGGTCCTTGCGTTCGGTATGGACAATCTTTGTGAGATCGCCGCCATCATCGATTATGATCTGTGGTTTTATGTCAAGTGCCCTGTTAAGGTATTCATAATATTCCTGTTCGTTCTCACCCTTTCTGGCGTAAACTTCCATTCCATAGTCATCCTTCAGGGACTCAACAACGCTGTCATCAGAACTGAGTGGATTGCATGAAGCCATCCTTATGCTGGCCCCACCTTCCTTAAGCAGAAGTGCAAAAACGCCAGTCTTGGCCTCCACGTGAAGAGCCATCGCAATTTTCACTCCCTTGAGTGGTTTTTCTTCCGTGAATCTCTTCCTGATGGCGGACATTACGTCCATCCTTTCCCTGGCCCAGCTGAGCCTCAAATAGCCTTTGCTTTCTTTTTCCATGCTATCATTAAGGAATGCGGATCAAGGCTTATAAGTAATCCACCCTGCATGATCCGTATATCCCTGGCAACTCCGGAAATATCCTCCGGGGGATCAAAAAGAATCATCCCTCCTCCTTCTATGAGAATATTCCCCACAAAGATATGGAATTCGTCAACTGCACCAGCATCAATAAACTCATGAATCACCTGTTTTCCACCTTCTACAAGAACATTTCTTATTCCCATTGACCATAACCTACCAAGGATTTCATCGACAGTAAGGTGGTCTTTGCTCATTCTTATGAGGTCTGCGCCCTTCAGTTCCCTGTGAAGATTCCAGGTAAACACAACGGTTCTGGACGTCCCATCAAGGATGTGTGAGTTATCAGGTATCTTGAGTGATCCATCGAGCACCACCCTCATGGGGCCGGAGTTATGATTAGATGCATTATCTTGCAGGTTCAGGCGAGGGTTGTCATTCACAACAGTGTTGGCCCCAACAATCACTGCATCCACCTTTGATCTTATTTCAAGAACTCTCTCCCGGTCATGTGCTGAAGAGATGGCAACTCTCCTGCCTCCCGGACCGGCAATCATTCCGTTAAGGCTCTGTGCGACATTGATTATTACTCTGGGCCTGTCCATCTAAATCACACATTGTGAAGAAAGATATGAACTTGATTTATTGAGGCCTGTTATGTTCATAAATCAAAGCATCTGTTAACGGTCAGCATCACACAAAGTGCTGTCATGGTGCAGGCTGCTGACAAGAGGCTGATCTCAGCTGAGGGACCTCACAGTATATATTAAGCGGCTGACGGAAACTGGATTTCAATGGCATGTTGTGAAAACCCGGCTACAATATTCCGGTCAGGAAAACCACAGAACTTGAGACGTGTATGAATTGTTAAACTTTGATGCATAGCAGAGGCATTAATATTCTGGCACTATCCTTCTCCAGTAGATATAATCAGAAAGTCACGCATTAAAATTCCAATGTACCCGGCGATCCGGAATGGCTTCCACGCGAGGTGGGGAAAAGATCTTCGTTCCCAGCCTTATCAGGGGGAACCGGCTGGGGGGGAATATGTCCTCACTGCAAGCAGGCAGGCATCTTTGCAGGTTGACCACTGATACCGCCTGAATTGCAGCCTTCTGGACTGGCAGGATGTCAGAACGTGGCAGTGGTTTTTAGCAAAGACATGCAGGCAACTTATTTCTCAGGCGAACCAGAATTCAAAGCTTCAACAGAATGAATGGACCTTATCGGCATTCGAAGACACCCGAATCTATCGTAAATGATGTACAGGTATTTATCGTCAAAATCTTCGAAGATTGCCCGAAATGGCTCCTGAAACTCCAGTGGCCTCATTTCAGAGGCAATGTTGCAACTTTCGCCATAAGCACTGAACATATCTCCGAAAATTTGTCCGAAAGGGAAGACAGCAATTCCCTGTCCTCTGGTGAGTTTTCTAAGTTTAAGGATAAACGGCGATTCCATTTCTGCACAGTTCCGCCTTATGGTTCTCACGTGACCGGGCAACAGGAATTTCCGCCCAAAGAATAGGAGCAATTTCATCATGGATCAATGGGGAAAACACGTTTTGGGCATTTAATATATATTTCTGATTTAAAAACGTCATAATGCTCATCTTTATTTATGAAATTTGGCAGAATATCCACAGTATTAAGTTTTATTGATTAATATTTGACATGTTGTTGGAAAGTTTGCCTCAAAAATTCTCATATCCCAATCGAAACTTCTCCACATAAATGTATTCCTCTATTCCACCACAATTGGCTCAGCAGCTTTCCTTGCAGCCATGCACTGGCGGAGGGATCAGGTAAACATTTTTCCACAGGTCGTCATAGACTAGAAAATGAGACTTTCAGATCTTGGGATGCCGCAGAAGTTTCTTGATATGTTTGAAGGGAAAGATCTGAAGCTTTATGACCATCAGGAAGAGGCCATTCGGAAATTCCTGGAGGGGAACAGCGTGATAGTTTCTGTGCCAACTGCTTCGGGAAAAAGCTTAATCGCCTATGTCGCGATATACAGGGAATTTCAGAAGAGACGCAGGTCTCTTTACATAGTACCTCTTAGGGCTTTAGCTTCAGAGAAATTTGATGATCTCAAGAAACTGAGGGACCTCGGCGTCAGGGTGGGAATCTCAGTTGGAGATTATGACGAGTCACCTGATTTCATAAGGAAATATGATGTCATTGTATGCACATCAGAGAAAGCAGATTCCCTCTTTCACCACGATCCGTCCGCACTTCTTGAAATATCACTGGTTGTTGCAGACGAGCTGCACCTGGTGGGTGATGAAAGCCGTGGGCCAAGGCTAGAAACATTCCTTTCGGCAATGAGATTTATCAATCCGGATGCAAGAATCCTTGGATTATCTGCCACAATAACCAACATAGGCCAGGTTGCGCAGTGGCTTGACTCCACCAGCGTAGTCAGTGATTTCAGGCCGGTTCCGCTCAGGGGTGGCATAATCAAGGGGAGGAACATAGAATATCTTGACGGTGAAACCGTTGAATTCCATGGGAAAGACGAGATTGTAAAAATATGCGAGTACTTCATTTCACAGGGAGGGCAGCTTCTCATATTTGTAAATTCACGGAAACGATCTGAGGATCTTGCAAAGAAGATATCGCTTTCCATTGACAGGAAAATTGTGGGAGAACCAGAAATCTCTTACATGCCTGCGGAAAGCGACCGCTATGAGGATCTGCTAACTAGAATGCTGCCGCTCGGGGTATGCTTTCATCATGCAGGCCTTTCAAACAGCCAGAGGAGTTCCATAGAAGGCTTCTTCAAGGAAGGGAAGGTGAAGGTTCTGGTTGCAACGCCAACCCTGGCTGCAGGCGTCAACCTTCCGGCAAGAACAGTGATTATCAGGGATATTACCCGGTTCTCCGACGGGATGGTAGGATATATCTCATCAACCGAGGTGCACCAGATGCTGGGCAGGGCAGGAAGGCCAAGATACGACACCGTGGGCTATGGCCTTATTTACGCTTCCACGGAGAATGCATACGATCACGCCATTGATTACATGAATAGCAAACCTGAGCCTCTGGAATCCTCCCTGGACAGAGAATCCCTCATACGGTTCAATGTAATGGCGCTTATCAGCACAGGCCTGTGCAGCAGCCTTGACGGCATCATCCGCTTTTATGGAACGACATTGCTTGGCCTGCAGCAGGAAATTGAAAAGTTTTCCAAGCAATTCAGCCGGACTCTGTCCTTCCTTGTTAACAACGGCTTCGTAACGGAGAAGGAAGGGAGATATTCCGCCACCAAACTCGGCAAGGCGGCAAGTGACCTGTATATTGATCCAGTGTCCGCAGTGATCCTGAAAAAGTATCTTGATTCCGGTGAAATTGACGATGTCAGGTCAATGGTGAACATCTGCCTTGCTCCGGAGGTGATGCCACTCATTGCACGGTCTGATGATCTTGAAGAGATTGAGTACTTCATCAGGAAGAATGAGATTGACGTTTCACAGTTTTCGGAAGACTATGCAGGAAGGATCAAGACGGCAATGGTCCTTTTGGACTGGATCGGCGAATCCTCCATGGAGAGGATTGAGGAGAAATACAATATAGGCCCAGGCGACGTACAGGCGAAGGTCAGCAGCGCACAGTGGATCTCATACAGCCTTGCAAGGCTCGCTTCCCTGTATCTGCCGGAAAAGAGGCGTTATTTCGAGATCCTGAATGTGAGGATTACTGAAGGGATCAGGGAGGAGATCTGGGAGATCACCGCAATCCCAAACATAGGCAGAGTCCGTGGCCGCAGGCTGTACAATGCTGGCTTTAAATCTCTGGATCAGGTCGCAGGCGCCTCCGTGGAAGCCATCTCTAAAATAGTAGGCTTCTCGGATAAGCTTGCCTCGGATACAATTGCCCACGCTCAGTCCATAATCTCAAGGAGAAAAGCATGATTGACCACCTGAAGGTTCCAAAGGGAATGGCGCAGAGTGCAATTGAGAGAGCCCGAAAGCTTGGTATAGTAGATGACA
>JAKAQT010000063.1 GCA_021819605.1 Thermoplasmata archaeon | reverse complement strand
ATCTGATAGCGAGATGGCGGGAGATTCTGTGCAGAGTAAGCATTTCAAATCGCGTTAAAAATTATGGCCGGAAGAATCTTTTCTGGCCGCTCTAAGATGATGAGAATTACCATTTAAGATCCCATAAACTATGGCCCCGCTTCATATTTTTCTCATAAATACATCGGTCACAGAATGATCGGGCCCTTTCTTAAGGATCAGGTGTGCGTGGTATTTTGTAGGCTCAATGTTCTGCCTCAGGTTCACAGCATTGATCTCTTCCCATATGGAAGATGCTGTTGCTATGGCATCTTCAGTGTTCAGTTCAGCATACTTCCTGAAAAAGGACTTCGGGTCCCTGAACGCTGTTTCCCTGAACACCAGGAACCTGTCGATGTACCATTTCTTGATGTCCGCAACATCAGCATCCACATATATGGAAAAATCAAAGAAGTCCGATACAAGCAGTTCAGGATTGGTCTGAGATGCCATTGTACTTCTGGTCTGGAGAACATTTAGCCCCTCCAGTATGACTATATCGGGCCTCTTTATCTCCTGGAACTGCCCCGGAACTATATCATAGGTCAGGTGTGAATACAGGGGAATCTTAAGATCATCCTTACCGCTCTTAAGCTCATAGAGAAAGTGAATCAGGGACCTGACGTCATAGCTTTCGGGAAATCCTTTCCTGTTCATGAGTCCTCTGGCTTCCAGCACGCTGTTTGGGAGCAGGAAACCATCTGTTGCAATGAGCGAAACCTTTGGGGCTGTTGACCATCTTGAAAAGAGTATCTTCAGGAGTCTTCCTATGGTGCTCTTCCCAACTGCGACGCTGCCTGCCATCCCCACCACATACGGTACCTTCTCTCCCTTCTCCTTGAGGAATTCTCTCCTGGAGTCATAAAGCTGCCTAGCTGCGCAGTAATATATGTTCATGAGCCTGGACAGAGGCAGGAAAATCTCTTCAACCTCCTGAAGTGAAATTTTCTCGTTTATTCCCCTTATTATGCTCAGGTCCTCCTCTGACACGGTCATTGGAGTGGAATCACGAAGTGCCTTCCATTCGTCCCTTGTGAAAGATATGAATGGAGATACCTTGCTTTCATTCAGAATCTTAAGCAATACTATGCGCTCCCTTTTTTTTTCAAGTTAGCGGGTCAAGTGAATGATTGCGATTTGAGTATAAACATTTCCTGCATGAATTATGCTTATCTTCAGGTTCAGCATGTACATAAATGCATAAAGTGTGTCCCATGTGCCATTCTGACAATGTGACAGGGGCGATGATAATGATTATGGGGCAGTATAAATGCCTCGATTGTGGATACAGCGGCCCATTTGTGATGGAGATGGATGATGACGCATACGAGGAGCTTCTCCTGGATGATGCAAGGAAAAAGGAATGATCCCTGCACAGGTTTACGCCGTTATAGTATGATCTTGTACATTTCCACAAAGATCACCACGAGAAACACGGTTCCTATGGCTGCATATATGCCTTTCTCAGAGGTTCTGTGAGCAAGATATGAGAATCCGATACCGGATGCAAGGGAAGCCACTCCTATAATGACGGCCGCAGTAAAGTCTATAAGCCCAAGCGAGGCGTAACCAACAGTCCCGCTGAACGCAGAGAAGAACATGGCAAGGGTTGCTGTGCCCACCATTTTCTGTGCAGGTACAGTGAAGAGGAGCATGGTTATGCCTATGAACATGATGCCTCCGCTGGTGCCTATCGTGCCAGTAAGAAAGCCCACTGGAATGCTCAGGGCGAAGGCTAGTAGGAGTGCCTGCATCTCCGGCATGGTTAGGTGAATATTCTTTTTTTCACGGGGTTTTCCAAATGCCCTTCTGTACATCTGGGAAGCAAGCACCGCCGTGAGAACCACAAACGCGATTTCCAGCGGATGCTGGGAGATGGACACAGCGACCCTTGATCCTATCTGGGCACCTATGATGGCGCCAAGGCCCATGAAAATCCCACTCCTCACATAAACGCTGTGCTTTCTGAGATAAACATATATGACAATGGATGTAGTTATGACGTCAACCAGCAAGCTTGCCCCCACAGATCTCTGGAACGTGAAACCCATGAGGCTGAGGGCTGGCACAACAACCAGAACGCCGCTGCTGCCAGTCATTCCGGTGAGTGCCCCTACTGCCACCCCTACAATTATGATGATAAGGATATCCAACACTGGCTGTGATTTCACCACAGCTTAAAAACAATCCCCAAGGTACATCAAATTTCATGAATGAAGAATTTTAAGCCCAACAGGCAACAAAATCAGGAATCGGAACCACCCAGATCATATTTCATGCAAAGGTCAGGACTTCTTTTTCCATGGTAGATGGTCGTTTCAGGCATCGATAATATGGAATGTACCCTGAATCTGATCCAGTGCCAGCTGGCCAGTTCCACGTTCTCACCGGCAAACCTCCAATGGAAAAGGGATGCCTGAGATTCGTTTGTCGTGAGTTCGTCCTCATCGGAGATTCTCTCTTATCCATAAGTTCCCAGATATGGGCGAAAAGGCTCACTGCTATTTTCCTGCTAGATTCCATGTCCAGTCAAAATTTTTCGCCGTCCGCAGGATTTCATTGTTAACATATTTGCAAACTACTGTGCAAGAGGCAGCATCTGGATATGCCAAATCAAAGGACTTTTACCATCTGTATTTTTTTCTAAGCCTTGATTCAATTCCGCTGGTCATGGAAATAATCAGTTCTCTTTTGGATGGTTCCAGCCCGGAAATAGCCTCAAGGAAATCTTCCTCGCTTATCCTGCCTCTTATTTTCTCCTCAATGGTGTTTCTCAGATCCTGTGTCATAAAATCCGATCTCTCAATACTTTCAACATAACCGTCTAAACCTTTCCTTATTTTTATCCCATTCTGTATCTGAACCGAGAAAAATTTTCTGTTAAACTTATATCTTCTCGTAAGGAAAATAAAAGCCATCTGATACGCAATTTCAGAAACAATAAAAACCTCGAAATAAACTAAGGGCAGGAGATCAGGGAAGGCAAAGTAAAAGATTACGAGAGCTATTATCTGTATTCCCAGAAGGCAGGCTCCAACTTTCAAAACGGCCAGTGATCTCCTCTTGTATGACTGTGTATGCATGATAGGCACAGTGAAAAATAACAGGGCAATAAGAGAAAATGTCAGAACAAAAAAGTCCACTAAAGCTTCAGAAAAACCAAATATGACTGAGCCTGTCAAATCCAGAACTACTTCCGGGGCCGCCACTGCAATTATCACTATCAGGTAATACTTGCCCAGTTTCTTCATCTGGTTCAAACTCAGATTTCTTCTTCTTTCAGTAAATGTAATTGTTATCTTCGGCTTCTCCTGCTCTGTCATTGAAAACCCTCACTGTGTGGAAAAATCACTGCGGGAAATCAATCCCGATTTAGCCATGTGGCTTTTAAGTTCCTCGTTTATGCTCTGATCTGATCCGCTTAATAAGCTCAGAATTTCATTTACGGTTATTTCTCCATTTCTCAGATTTTTAAGGTCCTGGGCTAGAATGAGCAAACTGTCCTTTACAATTGCCTGGAAAAGTTCATCCCATGTCATATTGGTCTCGTAAACAAAGTCAAATCTTGTTTTAAGCCACTTCAGCCTCTCATAAGTTTCTGGCTCTATTTTCAATCCTATTTTTGACATGTGTATGAAATTGTGAATTTGGATATATACATTTACATTACTTTACATTACAATTCAACTCTTGTATCGTTTCCCACCCCTGGCCTCTAAAGCCACAAAGAAAATTGGCTGGAATAGCACTTCAATGCAATATTTTCGTTTCGTGAATATTGTGGTGTGCCTTGATAATAGATCAAAAATTGTGGAGTAACGCCGGGGGGGAGATTCGAACTCCCGAGCTACAAGAGCAATAGATCTCGAGTCTATCGCCTTACCAGGCTAGGCTACCCCGACCCAATGTGTATGGGACTTCCGGTTAAGATTTTTATGCTTTGCTGTGGAATTTCCTGTGCTCTTTCATCATGCAGCGGTCCATCACTACTTGGATGCCATGCGATTTCGCAAGTTCAGCCGCCTCCGGGTTCACAACCCCTTCCTGAAGCCATATGACGGCAGGTTTCAGCTTCAGGGCTTCTTCCACGACCTGCATTGCTGCATCAGGCTTCCGGAAGACATCCACTATGTCAACCCTGACATCCCTTGGAATGGATGAAAGGTCCCTATATGCCTTTATGCCCAGCCATTGATCAAATGTGGGATTCACCGGCAGTATGTTATATCCGGACTGTTTCAGGTATTCAGCGACCCTGTAGCTGTCTCTGTCAGGCTTATCGGAGATGCCAACAACTGCCACCGTCTTGTACCGTTCCAGAATTTCCGGAATATGTTCCTCGTCAAATTTTGCCATGCCTGACAATATTCAAAGTGGTAATTATCATTTTTGTACAACAGCTTACAGGAATTAAGCAATTTGTAAAGGTCAATGTATATATACTATCTCGGAATTCATCCTTTCTATGTTCTGTCCTAAATGCGGTTCACTTATGACACCCTCAAACGGAAAGATGGTCTGCACCAATTGCGGGTACACCCAGACGGCCGGCACTGGCAAGTCAGGCAAGATAGTAAGTACCTCCGCAGCCAAGGAGGTAATAATGATCAAGGAGGAGAAGAATGCTGAACCTCTGGATTCTGACGCAGTCTGCCCAAAATGCCATCACAAGGGTGCATATTATCTCCTGAAGCAGACCAGGTCTGCAGATGAACCTGAAACGAAGTTCTACACCTGCGAGGAATGCGGCTACAGGTGGAGAGAATATTAAATCCTTGAATTCATTTCTACCTGTGATGCCTAATGGTTCTTGAAGGGCTGGCCGGATCGCTCAGGGAGACAATACGAAAGATATCCCGTGCAAGCTACATTGACAAGGAGACAATAAAGGAGGTCTCCAAGGAACTTCAGAGGGCATTGCTGAAGGCTGAC
Organism: Thermoplasmata archaeon; assembly: GCA_021819605.1. GTDB lineage: Archaea > Thermoplasmatota > Thermoplasmata > Thermoplasmatales > Thermoplasmataceae > UBA509. Next base: position 4,052 of record JAKAQT010000063.1, on the reverse strand, counting down.
GTGAATGTCAAGCTGGTTTTGAATCTTTCATCCACCCTTGAACGCAGGGCCACCGAGGAAAAGCCTCCTGCTGGCATGACAGAGCAGGATTTTATGATCAAGATCATCTATGAGGAACTCCTGAAGATCCTGGGGGAGGATTCCAAGATAGAACTTGGTGAGCAGACCATAATGCTCGCTGGTCTCTATGGCCAGGGCAAGACCACCAGCGCTGGCAAGCTTGCCAAATTTTTCCACAGGAAAGGGCTCAGTGTTGGGCTCATCGCCGCAGATGTCCACAGGCCAGGAGCTTACGATCAGCTGGAACAGGTTGCAAAGCAGGTGAATGTCCCGTTCTATGGCGAGAAGGGGCAGAAGAACCCGGTCAGGATAATAAGTAACGGCCTGGACCAGCTCAAGGACCTCAAGGTGAAGATCATCGATACCAGTGGCAGGGATTCACTGAATCAGGAACTCATTGACGAGATCACGGAAATAAAGAAGAAATTCCAGCCAAAGGAGGTCCTGCTTGTAATGGACGCCACCATAGGGCAGCAGGCAGGTCCCCAGGCAAAGGCAATAAACGATGCCGTGGGGATAACCGGCGTCATAATCACCAAGATGGATGGCACCGGGAAGGGTGGAGGAGCCCTCAGTGCTGTTGCAGATATCCACGCACCCGTGTATTTCATAGGTACAGGGGAGCACATGGATGATCTGGAGGTATTCAACGCAAAGAAGTTCCTGTCACGCCTGCTTGGCCTGGGGGATCTGGAAACACTTCTGGAGGCATTCCAGGAAACAGAGATAACAGAGGAGGAGGCGGAGGAATCAATGAACCGCCTCATGTCAGGGAAATTCAACCTTAAGGACATGTACGAGATCTGGGAGAAGTTTGCACAGCCCGGTATAATGAGGAAGATGTTCGATGCCCTGCCACTGGCAAAAATCCCAGGCGGAGGAAAGATCGGTGCCGAGGACCTGGACAATGCCCAGGACAAGCTGAACAACTACCGTGTCATCATGGATTCAATGACATTCTACGAGCTGGAGCACCCCGACGAGATAAACGCAAAGCGCATAATCAGGATAGCAAAGGGTTCAGGCAGGGAGGAAACTGATGTGAGGAACCTCCTGAGGGAGTTCAAGGCCATGAAGAACAACCTCAAGGCCATGAAGGGCAACCGTGGTTTCAAGAAACTCATGAGGAACCAGATAAAGGCCGGTAATTTCGGCCTGGAGAATCTCGAGGGCCTTCAGTGACCCTCGTTAAGGAGGTCAATAAGCCCACCAATATCCATGCGCATCCGCCTTTCAATCTCAGCAACCGATATTTCTGAATAGTCCACCGCAGCAAGCTCATTGATGAATTTCTCAATTTCGTGGGGCTGTGCTTTCATGAGCTCGCCGTAGAGGAGGAATTCGTCCCTCAAAGAGGATGCAAGCTCCGCCCAGAATCTTTCCGTGTATTTCTGCACAGCATTTTCTATCCTGCCTTCAAGCTGTCCGGTTATGCATTCTGCCGCAAGCCCAGCCGTGGTTACGGACTGGTGAAACGCAGAGGAGAAGACTGGATTCCAGAGGCCGGATTGCAGGCCCGCAACAATGCCCCCTCCGAATTCCGGCACAGGCGAAGCGGGTATGGCCAGGAACCTCTGTCCCGCAGCAACTGCTCCTGATAATATTGTAGCATTAGCAACGCTTATTTCAGGCCCACCCGGCATCAGGCATAATGAATCATGGAAGCCTCCTGGAACAGGGTTTTCAATTTTGATGCAACGATCACCACCGCTGAAGGCCATGGATGCCATCTTGCTTTCGCCTGCCCGGGAGACTGTCCTGCCATAGCTGAAACCCGTCCGGACAGTGTTCTGCAGCGGCTTCCGGCCGGCAAAGGCAGGTGTGCTGTCCCATGATCCGCCAGCCAGCACCAGGAAACGCGATTTTAGGAGTTCCTGGCGGGAGCCGGCCCTGACCATGACTTCAAAGTCACCGTGGCTGTCCAGTGAAACGGCTTCTGCTCTTGACCTGATGTGAATATCCGAGCCTCCCAGCGCAGCAAGTGCCGTGATCTCCTTTTTAAGCCTGTCTGTCTCAACAGCGGCATTGAAAGCATCACCACTCCTTCCAGATGCGCTCATTGCCATGGATGCAGATCCGCAGGTGATTTCAACACCATCAAGTGCCTCAATGGGCATTTCATCCGGATTTGCCCCTGCAGATCGGATATCGTTAATGTTCACCAGATCATCGCAGGTCATGGGAGCACCGATCTCCATCCTCATGTCAACGATTGCCGTGGCGAAGCCGCGCTTCTGGAGAATCCCTGAAATCACTGCCCCGGATGGGCCACCGCCGATTATGATGCAGTCAGGCAACATCAACCTAATGCGTCTGGTCTCATTTTGTTTTTCATTGATTCTGTCTCTCCGGCCGGATCAAATAAATTTTAAATATGGTGCCATATACTCAGGCAGTAGTCGATTTTCATGAACAGCGTGGACAATTATGATATAATAGTTGCAGGAGCAGGCCTTTCCGGTATGCTTGCAGCCACTGTTGCTGCAAGGGCCGGCAAGAGGGTCCTGATGCTTGACAGGAACACGGAGGAGGAAGTTGGGAAGAAGACTGTATGGGGCTGGACATGCGGAGATGCAGTTGCCGGATCGCACATAGACTTCGTTACCAGGAAACTGGGAGTTTCATTTGGATTCCCGGAACTTGACCGGAGGGTGGACGGCGTTTATGCAATTTCACCAGACCTCAAGACAAGGTTCATGTTTGAGGGAGTGGGATTCACCCTTGACAGGCCTGAGTTTGAGACAAAGCTTCTGCAGATTGCCAGGAAGACCGATGTGGAGTACATCAGCCAGTTTGACATTTCAGGGCCGGTCCTGGATGGAAAGAAGGTTGTCGGAGTCCATGGCAGGGACAGGAACAAGGAGGAGAAGGAATTCCATGCAAAGATTGTAATTGATGCCCTTGGCGTTTCAACAGTGCTGAGAAGGAACCTGCCGGAGAACCCGTACATAGAGAGGACAGTGGACATAGACGACATTGAATCAACGGGCAGGTACATCTACGAATTCGATCTTGACCATGCAGACCTGAAGTATTATGATCCCGACAATGCGCTGATCCACCTGAACAACGAGATCGCACCCGGCGGATACGGCTGGGTCTTTCCCAAGAGCGGGAACAGGATAAACATCGGCCTTGGTGTCCAGAAGAGGAGCCTGGACATCAGGAACGCCAAGATGAAGAGATCAGACAACCTGCAGACCCTCATAGACAATTACGTGAAGTGGAATCCTGCCCTCAAGAACCTGAAGGTATTCAACAAGAACAACAATGGAAAGGGCATATGGTCCGTGTCGGTCAGGAGGCAGATGGAGAGCCTGGTATACGACGGGTACATGGGAGCAGGAGACAGCATGGTCATGCCAAATCCCATCAGTGCAGGCGGAATCGGCCCGGCGCTCATATCAGGAATACTTGCTGGAGAAAATGCTGTCCGTGCTGTAGAGGAGAATGACACGTCCGTGAAAGGCCTCTGGAAGTACAATCTTGACTACAACCAGGCCTACGGCAAGAGGACGGCTGGAATGGAGGTTTTCAGGATATACCTGCAGTCCCTTAACAACGATGTGCTGAACTACGGCATGAAGACATTCCTCACAACCAAGGAGGCATCCGACATAACACTGGGGCTTATCCCGGAGCTGAGCCTTGCATCAAAGTTCAAGATGGTTCTAAAGGGCGCAACAAATCTCAGGGCATTCTCAAACCTTGTCTACGTTGTGGGCAAGATGAAGGAATTCAACAGCCTCTACGATGCGTATCCGAAGACGCCTGAAGAGTTTGCTCCCTTCAAGAAAACCGTGACTACAATCATAGAGGACGCCAAGGAGAGGTTCAAGCCTAACCCTGTCTGATCCTATTTCTTTTTCAATTTTTTCTTTCCATATTCACAGATGCTGTTGATCAGGCATTCGCTGCATCTTGGCCCAACCGGGCGGCATATCTTCTTGCCGAATTCAACCATTGTGGGATTGAAGCCAACCCACATGTCC
>JAKAQT010000062.1 GCA_021819605.1 Thermoplasmata archaeon | reverse complement strand
AATATTCTGCTCCGCCTGTACTACGAAGATCGGGACTATGATGCCATAAAAAAATTCTATGAGACAAACCCGAAATACGTTGATGATAAGAGCCTGCAGTACGTTATCAGGAGTTATATTGAAACCGACGACTTTGACATGGCAGAGAAGATTATGAGCCGATATGAGGGGACTCTTCTGAAGAAGGATATCCACGGAGAATTGATGGAGGATCTCAGGTCAAGGAAAGAGTTTGTGGAAACTCTGCTATATGTCAGCAGGCTCCTGAAGGTGGAGTACAAGGCAAAGAAAAAATTCGACAAGAAGGAGGCATTTTACAAAGCTGATATTCCCATCGAGAAGATTGAGGATGTGTTTGCCTTTCTTGACAGCAGAGAGTATTATTTTGACATAAATGAGGAAAAATATGAGCTGCTTTCACGCGATGTCATACAGAAGGCGGTCAGGAACTATCCCCTGGATAACATCAATGACATGACCATTGCAGTTATATTCAATAATCTGGACAGGAGAGACCCCATAATAGCCAGGAATCTGTACATATACATTCATGACCAGATGGATATAGCCAGGCACGCACAGACCAAGAATGACGTTCTCCTGAGGCTCCTTAAGAGGGCAATCAAGGATAACGTGAGACAGGAGCCGCTGAACGTGGCATTTTATCTTCAGATTGGCATATCTGAAGCACTGGATGTCATTACGCTCATGGAATACATTTCCAGAATGAATGAGGAAAGGGGAGTCTGATTGAACTACTACGGCTTTGGAAACATGAAAAGGGAAACACAGGATATTCTGCTGGCTCTTCTTGTTTTGGGATTTGCATTCTCTATCGCCAGCTTTGCTGACAGCGGCTATCATGTGCCTGCCCTTGTTGCCGCAAGAACCATAATTGTGAGCTTTATTGCTGTGGGAATAGCCTTCCTTGGGCATGAGCTTTCGCACAGGCAGGTGGCAAGGAATTACGGGGGATGGGCAGAATTCAGGCTCTGGCCCATAGGAATTCTGATGGCACTCATAACCTCGTTCTTCGGTGTGATCCTTGCAGCCCCGGGTGCAGTTAATATTGCAGGTGTTTACGGAAATGAGAAAATAGGAAAGACTGCACTTGCCGGCCCTGGGTTTAACCTTCTGGCAGGCTTCGTGTTCCTTCTGCTTTCCCTGCTGGGTATCCTGATCAGGGGTCTCGGCGGCATAATACTGGAGATCAGTTTTCTTAACTTCTATCTTGGGGCATTCAACATGATTCCAATAGGCCCTCTGGATGGGGCAAAGGTAATGAGATGGGATTTCAGAACATTTGCTGTGGTATTCGCAGTACTTATCTTCATGACTGTTCTGGTTGGTTTCGTTATCCTTTAAGCATCTTCCCTGGGTTTCAGGAAGAAGATGCTGTTCTCTCCAACCTCTATCCTGTATGGAACTGAGAACTCGCCTGGCTTTCCGTCGATCTCAAGCACCACAGCCTTTGCCCTCGACATCCTGATCCAGGCACCATGGGAGGGTTTCAGGATGATGCCAATATACAGGGGATTCTGGGATGCAATAAAGTGATTTTCAAGTTTTTCCCTGACTTTGCCGTTGTTGTCAGCGAATATGGCGTAGATGTTATCCATGATTCAGTATGCCGAAGATGAAATTATCTTATCGCTCCTGCATGAAATAATGCAGTTTGATCCCGTACAAAGACGGGAGCCAAATCCCAGGCGAGCCTGCATCAGGCAAGAGATCATGGTTACCCGGAATGAACAACTTCAGGAAACAACCTTCGACCGAGAACATTATTAATATTACAAGGCAATCTGGAAGAGAGAAACTGATTAAGATGAGATACAAAGAGACTTGCACTTCCTGCGGGGTTGGACTGGTAGAGACCGGCTATTCAATATTCGAGTGTCCGTCATGCGGAGAAGAGCTGATCGGAAGATGCAAGGAATGCAGAGAGCATTCCACTGCCTATGTTTGCGATCACTGCGGATTTACAGGGCCGTGATATCATGGGAGATGTCGCCGTAGTTCTGAAGGTCCTTCCCGAGTCCACGGACGTGCCGATGGAAAAGCTTCTGGATGAGATAAGAGAAAAGATCAGGCCTCTCTGCGAGATCAACAAATCATACATGGAGGAAATCGGCTTCGGCCTCAAGGCCATAAAATTTGAGGTTATTGTGCCGGATGAAGAGGGGAAGATTGATCGCGTGGAAGAAGCCATTGCTACCATAAGTGGCGTGGCCCAGGTTGACTCCGAGGATGTCACACTGGTCTGAAGATGATCCCGGAAATCCTCCATAACCTTTTTTTTGATATATTTCTCTCTGTGATTATCCTTATTTTTGCAGGCCTGACATTCATAGCATCCCACAGGGAACGCCTGGAACCCGCGTACGGGAGCTATACGGACAGGACCCTGGTGATTGTCCCCTGCAAGGGAAGGGACTACACCCTGGATGAAAACCTCAAGGGAATAATGGCAAATATGAATGCGAACTGGAGGGCAGTCGCTGTTGTTGATTCAGAAGATGACGCGGCGGTGCAGTCCGTTCGCGGTTCAGGCATGGGCATGATCATTGCTGATGATCCATGCACCAGGTGCAGCGGCAAGGTCAGGGCAATAGCCTCGGCCATAAATCATTTCCCTGATTTTCCTGTCTACGTCATCGCTGATTCGGACATATTGCCAGGTGATGAATGGCTCAGATTGCTTCTTGCACCTATGTCAACGGTCAACGTGGGAATATCCACAACTTTTCCCTACTTCAGGCCGGTGGGAGGATTCTGGTCATTTGTCAAGCTTGTCTGGGGTTTCGTGGGGCAGGGTATGATGGAGTCGCACATTACAAGATTCGGATGGGGCGGCTCCCTGGCATTCAGATCAGAATTGCTTAAGGGCACAGGCCTTGATTTTTTCAGATCATATGTATCTGATGACGTTGCACTGACAAAACTCTGCAAGAAAGCCGGACTTGAAATATCATACGTACCGGAAGCTGCGCCTGTAATTAACTCACCCGATGATTTTCCAACATTCATTGAATGGGCAAACCGCCAGACTGCCCTGTCCGTTTATTCCACACCAAGCGTGTTTCGCTATGGTATTGTCTTTTATGCAGCCACCATCCTTGTATTCGTATCTGCCCTGATTCTGGCATTTTCAGTCAGTCCCTTCTTTGCACTTCTGCTGGCACCTTCTGTGATTACATCTGTGAGAAACGCAAAAAGGTCAAGGGAGATGAAAACACGGGTGTTTCTTCTCAGTTTCATAATTCCATTCATCTACTTCTACAATCTCGTAAAGGCCCGGATGATGGAGACAATACAGTGGAGGGGCAGCAGTTATCATCTGGAAGAGGAACCGTGACAATTATCAGGCGGCCTTTCAGCTGCATTTTTTTACTGACTTGTCCGCTCGCAGATGTTAAATATCCTTGCATGATAAACAGAAGATAAAATGAAAAGACCTGATGAAAGACCTCCCCTCTTTGGAACAAATGGCATAAGAGGAGAACCAAATGCTGATCTTACTCCTGACTTTGCGCTGCAGATAGGGAAGTCCATTGGAACATATTTCAAGGACGGTACCATCGCTATGGGAAGGGATACAAGGGATACCGGTCCCATGATATTCAATGCCGTTTCATCCGGCATCATGAGTGCGGGAAAGGACATTCTTGATCTTGGCATACTTCCCACTCCAGCAATCCAGTTTTACTGCAAGATTAACAGGATACCCGGGGTGGTCATAACTGCGTCACACAATCCACCACGATTCAACGGAATAAAATGCATTGCCGCAGATGGAACAGAACTCCCGAGAAATCAGGAAGAGATTATCGAAAGCATTTATTATGGCAGATCATTCATTCAGGCCGCTTGGAATAATTGCGGCAGGGTTCGGACCATTACGGATGCCGTTGAGCGGTACATTGAGGGGATTATGCAGCAGGTGAATACCGAAGCAATCAGAACCCGGGAATTCAGGGTCATCTTCGATGCAGGGAATGGTGCAGCCTATTCATCCACACCGGAACTCCTCAGGAGGCTGGGCTGTTCTGTGGTCACCCTTAACGCAAATCCAGACGGAAAATTCACTTCTCGCAACTCTGAGCCAAGGCCTGAGAACCTGAAGGACCTTATCAATGTTGTAAGCGGAGGTAAATTTGACCTTGGCATAGCCCATGACGGCGATGCTGACAGGGCTGTCTTCATCGACAGCACAGGACATTTTGTGGATGGCGACATAACACTTTCTCTCATAGTGAAGAGTGTCATAAAGCCTGGCGACAGAGTGGTTACGCCAATCAGCAGCTCTGACGCCCTGGATGAGATTTGCGCTGCAGGTGAAGCAGAACTTATACGAACCAGGGTTGGTGCGCCCCTTGTATCAAGAACAATGATCGAGAAGAAGGCAAAGATCGGAGGAGAGGAGAACGGGGGCATCATATACGGTCCGCACCAGTACTGCAGAGACGGAGCAATGACTGCGGCACTTGTGCTGAACCTCATGGCGACTAGAAAGGCAGGGCTGAAGGAACTGGTGTCGGAAATACCGGAGTATCATATCCATAAGCTTTCCACCGACAGGAAGGTTGAGTGGGAAACCATAAAGAGAGGAATTCTGGGGTACGCCTCAGGCATGAAGACAGACACATCCGACGGCCTCAAGATCTTCCTGAAGGATGGATGGGTTCTGGTGAGGCCATCTGGCACTGAACCCATAATCAGAATATACGGAGAATCCAGAAATATGGCCAGGGCGCGTGACATTGCCCAGGAATACCAGGCGCTCATTGATGGCATTCAGGAAGGGGCAAGTGCCCTGTAACTGTCCAGGAATCTTTTCACGGCCGTTGCATTCCCCGCAATGGCAAACCATATTAGCAGGATGGCAACAGGCGTGATTCTGAATATCCACAGATGCATGGAGAATGGGATAATAAGTTCAACGAGAATGAAGATCATTATGAGAACGAGCCTGTCTGCCCTTCCAAGAAGGCCCGAATAATTCCTTTTGAGGCCAAGTGCCTGCGATTGCACGCCCATGTAGCTGGTGAGCATAACCCCAACAAGTGCCAGGATCCCAACGGCATACTGCGCGTACATCCCAAAGATGAACCCCAGAATCATGAAGACGTCCGCAAACCTGTCGAATACGTGATCTATGAGGTCCCCACGGGGGGAGGATATGTTTCTTACCCTTGCAAGCTTCCCGTCGATTGCGTCAAACAGGGATGAGAAAACCACACAGAGGAAGGCTGCTAGGAGAAGCAGCCTGTAAATGGATCCAAGATATATGAAGAAACCCGCAAATGCAGCAAGAGTGAGGGAGAGCAGGGAAACCCGGTCAGGCTTCCATTTAATGAAGAGATTTGTGATGGGGATGAGGATTCTGTCTGCCCGGGACCTCTGTGAATCGAGTACCATGGATGGTTAACTCCTGTGCCGTCTTAATTCTTGCTCAAATTCCACTGCAGCTTTCTGAACCATTGCTGCGGTTGATTCAGGATTGCCCTCCACCACGGATATCCGCCTTATCCTGCTTCTGGGCAGCATCTCAAGGGATTCTGAGAAATAGAGGTCACACCGGAGAGCATCCAGGTTTTCCATTATTTTGCTGCTTTCGTAGCCCCTTGATGTCAGTTCGGAAAGCACCATGTCCTCATTCCTGTCCAGAACTATGACAAAATCACAGTTCAGGAGATGCGCGTAATGGCCCTCGATCAGGTCACCACAGTTACACAGCCTGCTGGTAACTGCCCGGAGGCATTCTATGTCAGCCTCTCCATCGGATACACATTCCATGGCGCCAAGGAGTTCCAGAACATTGTGCACCTTAATTCCTCTTGAACGCAGGATGTTTGCAACTGTTGACTTCCCGCTGCCTGGAGAACCGGTGATGCAGATCATCTCCTGATGCTCCCCACAGTCTGAGCAGAAAAATCAAACGGCCTGGATAGGTGCCTTCTTGCAATCACGGGAACGTCATATTGCCCTTCCGACAGTCCGCGATTTACAACTGTGTAATGGGGAACTTTCAGGCGTTCACCGCATGTCCGACAGCGATAGTCTCCATGTCCGTGGTTTTCCATTTGCTTATGGCAAACGGGGCAGCCTGGACTGCTCTTCTCGTAAAGCATTGCCCTGCCCACAAGATCAAGTTTTTCAACATTAATGGTGCCTGAGATGAACGAACCGTAAACTGTGATCATGTCGCCCTGGGCCAGTTGCCTGAAGGTGCGCCTGAATTCCTTTGTGGGCTCAAATGCCGCAATTTTAACGGTGGATTCTTTCCACTGAATATTGCAGAAATAGTGGGATCCTCTGATTGAGTACGGTGAAGATAAGACTCTGCCTGTGATCCTGTAGGTATGATAATCCTCAAGTTTCCCCGGATTTTCAATTATATGGTCATCGGTCGCCTGGTTGCTTTCGTACACAAGTATCCTGTCGTGGCCTACATTCCATGAGATCACCATGCCAATCCCCTGGCCCAGCAGGGCTTCCGGATCACGCCCCCTTATTCCCAGAATTACAGGGGTCTTCTCACTTGGGAATATGGCTGCATGCCTGTTGTTTCTGTCAACATTGTTGAATGTTCCAGGGATTGTGTCTGCCATTGAGGCCATTGACATCCTCATATCCTGCGGGATTGGTTCAGGATGTGGATACCTGTAAGCTAGAAGTTCATATGTTTTTCTGGCGCCCTTCCAGGAAAGTGCCGCTGCCGAACCTATGATGCCTCTGCCCTTCTTTATCCTGACATACATGGCCCCGTTTTTTTTCAGGAATTCCTCGGCATCCTCCACTGTGAGAAAATCCCGCACCGCCCGCCAGTAGAATTCCTCAGGAAGCCCATGCCGGGAGACAGCGATTCCCGGGTTGGTATTATCGTCGCCAAGTTCAGCAAATTCTCTGACCACTGGTTCTGCCATATCAATCATTTCCCGTTCCGTTACGGCTTCACTGCCATGCTGGAATGCCGTTATGGGACGATTGCCAAACACACCTATCACGCGTGTCTCTCCTTCACCATGGCCAAGATTAACCCTCAGGGCTCCGTTGCCTCTGGTCTTGAACGGAACCGTCGGGTTAAGCCTCACAAGTGCAGGCATCCCTATGATGTCAAGACCGGAACGCTCAATGATCTCTGTCAGAAGAAATGTGGTGCACATGCCCTGGCTTGAATCCGTGTCATCTATGGCAAGATACATTCAGACACCGTATCTTCTTTTCCTTTTCTGGTAGGAAATTATGGCCTTCAGAAAATCACCCTTCTTCAGGTCCGGCCAGTTCACGTCAGAGAAATATAATTCAGAGTAGGCGGACTGCCAGAGCAGGAAATTTGAAATCCTTTCCTCCCCACTTGTCCTGAAAATAAGGTCAGGGTCCGGCAGTTCCCTGTCGTACAGGTATTCACGGAACCTGGCCTCTGTCACGTCCTCTATGCTGAATTTTCCAGCCTGTATCTCACCATACATCCTTTTAATGGCACTGATGATCTCCTCCCTTCCTCCGTAACCTATAGCCAGGTTGAACTTGAAATCATCAAACCCATTGGTTGTCTTCTCCACAAGCGATATCGTATCTGTAAGAAATGAGGGGAGGCGGGATTTCTCGCCTATGATTCTCACCCTTATTTTGTTCTTATAGATCCTCTGATCATCAAGGAGGTCAAGGAGCGCGTCATTAATAAGATGAAACAGAAAATCTACCTCTCTCCTGTCCCGGTGAAAATTTTCCGTTGAGAAGCCGTAGACAGTTACAATCTTCACGCCAACCTCCATGCACCACTCTAGAACTTCCTCCAGTTTCTGCTTTCCCTTAACATGGCCTTCATTCTCGGAAAGGCCCAGGCTTCTGGCGTACCTTCTGTTGCCATCGGTTATTATGCCTATATGGTTGGGAACGGTTCCGCCCTTAACTTCATCCAGGAGAACTTTCTCATACACCTCAGATGTTAAGTTCCCAATATGGTCAGCTATTCCCATTGATAAATGGTATAGTTAATTTCACTACATAATTTTAGTTATAGGTACGGCACTCCAGGAATTTCATATTCTGTCCTGAACTAAACAACCTGAATCTATGGTTTACGGAGCCAGAGGGCGAACATGCTTTCCCTGGATGAATATCCATGTACAACCCTTTTCTGCAGAAGATCCAGGTTTCTTGATCTCAATTCCTCCATGCGCTCCTCAAGCGTTTTAATATCAAGCATCTCATAATAATAAAGAGTTCCGCCTGGATGGAGATGTTGAAGGGCGACATCGAGGTATCTGAATGAATCATGAGGAAGATTCATTATTATCCTGTGGAATCCATTCAACTGATATAATGCAGCTTCCACGTCAGCATTGTGCGGGATCACTTTCCCATTGAGCCGGTTGAGCTCAATGCTCTGCTGCATGTAATATATTGCATCAGGATTGCTGTCAATGGCGTGAACTGTGCATCGGTGCCATCTGGCAATGTTCAGCGAGAATGGCCCTATGCCAGCAAACATGTCCAGCACTTCCTCTCCATCCCGGACGTCCTTCGAAACCAGCATTCTCTCTGTTGCCAGCCTTGGGGAAAAGTACACTTTCCTGACATCCAGTGCCATAACCACACTGTTTTCACGGTACATGGCAACTGGATTGTCTGTTCCTGCCAGAAGTTCAAGATTCCTGATCCGGTATTCCCCCCAGATGCCCGTGTCCAGATATACTGTGCTTATGCTTTTGTTTGCCTTTATGAGGCTCTGCGCCAGAGATTCTGCTTTTTCCCGGTTCCTTATCTTCGTTATGGCAATATGACCTATGACATCAAATGCGCCATGAGTGTCCAGAGGTTGGTATTTCCTTCTGGAAGGCCTGCCCTGTGCTTTGACTGTGGGATATTCCATAAAAGGTGCTGTGCCAGCAATCAGAGGTATGAGGACATATTCAGCATCAGTCTGTATGGAGAAGCTGTTATCCACCATACCAAGCTTCCGGGCTCTCTCAATTGCACTCTGCGCCATTCCCTTTGGAACCTTCAGGTGGTCAATCATGCTTTTCTCCTTGAGATTATGGACTGAGCGTGGGCAATTGTATCCGAGGCAAGCTTATCCGAGAAAAGATCG
>JAKAQT010000061.1 GCA_021819605.1 Thermoplasmata archaeon | reverse complement strand
AGACCTTACACCAGAATCAAGGAGAGTAAATGTCCTTGCCAAGGTTGTTAGCGTAGGCGAACCGAAGGAAATACAGACCAGATTTGGAGAAGATAAATCCGTAACAGAGGTCTATATTGGCGACGAAACAGGAAAGATAATACTATCACTGTGGGGCGACCAGGCGGGTCAGGCAACTGACGGTCAGACGCTTTACATAGATAACGGTTACATTTCTCTGGTTAGGGGGCACATGAGGCTCAATGTGGGCAAATATGGCACCCTAAAGGTTGGAGAAGAGGAAATCTCAGAGGTCAACGATGAAGTTGACATGAGTGAGAAGGAATACGAAAATACCTTCAGAGGCCCAAGGAGAACCGGTGGTGGCGGAAACTTCAGGAGAGGCGGAAGCGGCGGCGGTTACTACAACAACAATAACCAGGGCGGAAGGGGAAGACCCCCCAGAGACGATTTCTGAACAATTCCCGGTTAAGGGCTTCTCAGCCCTTTATTCTTTTTTTCTGATCATGGAACATTTCCAGAATTTCCTGTGTGCTTGTTGAATCTTCAGGCTTCTTGTCCTGGCGCCATTTACCTGTAAATCTGGGGAATCTTATGGCTAGACCAGCATCCTTTTCAACTTTCCCGAATGCACATGAGTGCACTGGGCTCACTGTAATCTCGGAACCAATTATCTCCATCACGAAGTACGGCTCTATCCAGACGTCAGGCTGCAGGAGTGATTCTACCCTTGCAGGCTTATCCGGCAGTATGTGGTCCTGGAATTTTGCCGGAAGCGCAAACAGCACATCATCTGTAAAGCCTGTGCCGAGCTTGCATATGGATTCAAAAACATCGGTCTCCTTGTTGTACGTTGCCATGAGAAGTGCGCCATAAGTGCCCTTTCTCCTGCCATGGCCGCCAAAAGCTCCGATCACCGTCAGGTCAAGCGAATCCTCAAACTCAGACTGATAGTCCCTCTTGAGCTTGATCCAGAGCCACCCTCTGGCCCCTGCACGATATATGGACTGGTCAGTCACATTCTTGGCAACAACCCCCTCGCAGCCGGAATTGATGGATTCATCGAAGAACTTCTGAACCTCCTCAGGATCATCCGAAACAATCTGTGTTGCGGTCCTGAAGGAATCATTGGGGGTGAAAAGACCTTCCAGTATACGGCGCCTCTCCAGATACGGCCTTCTGTGCAAAGGTTCCCCGTTGAGGTATAGGACATCAAAAAGGAACACCACCAGGGGCACGTCTGCCTCCAGTTTTTCCAGATCATATTTTCTCCCTCTCCTCTGGGAAACCATCTGGAAGGGATACAGCTCCCCTGTTTCCGGATTATAGGGGACAGCTTCTCCGTCAAGGATGCATGATTCAACTGAAAAGGTGGACTTAAAGTTCCTTGCTATGTCGGGAAAATTAGACGTTGTTTCCTCGGTGCCCCTGGAGAAGATCTTCACCTGGTCACCATAATAGTGAATCTGTGTTCTCATTCCATCATACTTGTATTCAAAGGCAGCCCTGCCACCCATTTTCTGCAGTATCTGCGGTATATCGGGAAGCCGTTCTGCCAGCATCACCTTGGCGGGCACCATGGGTTCCGGCCCCACATTGATAAGTTCGGATTCACGCCCGCTGGACAGCAGGTCTGCCACATAGCCTATGTCAGGGTGGAAACTGTATGCTTCATCTATCTCGGCAGATCTGTCTGCTGTGGAGAAGGCATTAACCAGGGCATCCAGTATGGTGGCGTCGGATACTCCAAGCCTGAGCTTGCCAGTGGCGATTCTTGTAATGTACTGTGCGTCATCAGGTGTTCCATTAAGAAGGAGGTCCTGGAATATCCTGATCTTGTTCTTCACGCTGCCTTCTCCCTTCACAGAGGCAAGCTTCAGCAGCGATGAGTGGACCGCCTCAACAGTCAGATCATGGGAAAACAGGGAGTTCTGGGACTTGGCCGCAGCAATCTCCCTGGCTACGGACCCAAGGTCCCCGGTTTTCATGAACATCCCGTTGATTTCATCATCCGTCTTGCCGGATATGCCTGAAAGTGCTGTTATAATAAGCTTGTCAGCAAGGCCCAGTTCTATGCCAAGGTAATCTGGTCCGAGTTTCCCCTGGATCAGGTATGTGAGGATTCTCAGGTCCTTTCCTGCTTCCCTGAAGAGATCAACAAGTATCTGGGTAAGCTCCAGCCTCTTCCGTGTCCCGGAAAGCTGGTTGAATTTCTCTGAAACGGCTGAGAATAACACTGTTGATTATCTGGAATCAGTATTAAAGAATGGCTGTCTTCCGTATATTTCAGATCTCAGGTAACCCAGCGACATGTATCCTGCGGATACGCAGGCCGCGCCTATTGCCCCTATTGTTATCCACGAAAATGCGTAGTTTGAATGGTCATACACCAGAGAGAAAAGCAGCGGGCTGAATGAACCTATGATATTCTGCACAAAGTTAACGAATGAAAGGGCGAATGAGACCATGCCTCGATCCTTTGTACCTTCGGCTGTCAGTGTGTAAAGCATTGACAGCACGTTTACTGTCAGTATTCCAAGAAGTATCAGCAGGAGGAAGAGCAGGATGAAGCTGGAGGTCATCCATATCACCGCTGTGAATGCGCCTACCATGAGCGCCCATGCGAGGAACATGAGGATCCTCTTCCTGGTCCTGCCAAAAATGTAACCTCCAACAATGCCGCCCACGAACCCTATGATCAGGTATGTGGTGCCAAGGACGCTTGCAACATTTGGTGACATGTGAAGGCCGGTTTCGGCATAGTATACAAAGAGCTGCCCTATGACGGTTTCGGAAAGTATGCCGGAGAGCGCGGCAATGGGCAGAATCCATATTAGCCTGGACCTCAGCACCTCACCGGCCCTGCTGAAGACCCTTGCTCCGAATGTGCTGGTTTTTGCCCCCCTGAGAATTATGTAGTTTTCAACCGCAAGTGCTATCATAATGCCTCCGGAGAGGAAGAGAGGAGTGCGCCAGCTGAATGCCTGGTC
The DNA here is from genome assembly GCA_021819605.1 of Thermoplasmata archaeon. Lineage (GTDB taxonomy): Archaea > Thermoplasmatota > Thermoplasmata > Thermoplasmatales > Thermoplasmataceae > UBA509. The sequence goes on along the minus strand of JAKAQT010000061.1, from coordinate 6,117 downwards.
CAGGAAATCCCAGCCGATTATTCCTATTCCTCCTCCAAGATTGAATGATCCGTTGAAAAGCCCAACGTGGAAACTGTATTTGTCCTGAGGCACTATCTCGGAAATCATTCCCAAAGCAGGGGAAAAAAACATGGCAGACCCGATGCCTGCAAACAGGCGAGAAGCGAAAAGATCTGGAAGGTTCTGGGATAACCCGGTTGCAATAACTGCGGCCCCAAGTATGGTTATTCCCAGGGACGATGTGGCCCTGTTTCCTATCCTTGAGGCAAGGAGGCCTCCCACCAGTTGAAACGTTGAGAGGCCAATGTAGAATGCAGTGGTCATTATGCCAAGCTGTACCAGGGAAAGATCAAGGTCTCTGGATATGTACTGAAGGCCGGGGGCAATGTTGAACCAGTTCAGAGCATAAACGGCCCTGGATGCATTGATAGAAATGGCCTGCGCCCTGTACCCCATTCAGAGGGCATCATTTTCTCATATTACTACTTATTCCTGTGATTCCAGTGGCCAGCTGCTGCGAAACCCATCCGCGGAACTGGATTTCATTCAACTTTCTGCTGAATGCGGCAAGTTTTGATCTTCCCACAAGTGGGCTGAATGTTATATCCGGATATCTTACGTCCATCAGTATGAGGGGTGCTGCCGCAGCGATCTTTGGAAAGCGGTCAGTGGAACTGAATGGATCGCGTATCTCTCCGGCAGCATTGCTTTCAGCAACAAAGGCAATGATAGTTCTGATCTGGTTCCAGAGAAAGCTTCTGGCTGTGAAATCGATCAAAAATGTCCCTCCTTCCTCCCTGAGGTCAATGGACTCTATTGTCCTTACTGGATTTCTGCCGTCCCGCCTGGAGTAGGCAGAAAAGTCATGCGTGCCAAGAAACAGCCTGAGCTGCGGAAGAACAAGTTCTCTGTTGGGCATGTCATCCCTCCGCAGAATGTAACGGTACGTCTTGTTTTCACAGTGCCGAGGATTGAAGGTTGCAGGAACGTTGCTCCAGGAGTGGAACACCATGCTGTCAACCATGGAATTCAGCGAACCTATTATCCGGGGAGCCGGGAGATCGGTCTCAACAGTGAACACGTTCGACAGTGCTGAAACTCCCCTGTCGGTCCGGGCAGCACTGTGTATATCGGCGGATGTGCCAATCCTCCCAAGACATTCCGATATTGTGTCCTCAATGCTGTTTTCACCGTTTCCGACCTGGAATCCGCTGTAGTCCCATCCAAGATAGCCGAACTTTATGGCGATCTTCATTTTCTCTGGTATATGGCAACAGGTATTATTTACGCATAGCATGCTCCCCGGTGATAGTAATAGCCGGGTCAGGCGTGGCTGGATCATATCTTGCAGGGCGGCTTGCCGCAACGGGAGTTGAATTCAGGCTGTATGACCCCAAAAAACCTGGATTCAGGATTCCATGCGGTTATGCAACAAACGAAGTCACTTTCAAGAAATATGCAGGGCTTGCAGGGTTGGATGGCGATACATATATCCAGAGGAGGGCTGGTTCGGTGATAATCACAGGCGAAGGGATGCCGGAATTGCACTTCCCATCCACAGGACTGTGCACAATAGACAAGAGCCGGTTTGAGGGTGACCTTGTTTCCACGGTCCGTGTTGAAAGGAGAATGGCGCCACTGCCGGGAGAGGATGACATACTGGTGGATGCCACCGGGATTTCCAGGCATTATCTTGGTGCGGCCCCAGAAGACTTCACAATGCATACAACCGAATATCTGTCAGGATCAGCCAGCCATGGGGAATTTTATTTCAGGTATTTTTCCGGAGGACATGGCTATTACTGGGAATTTCCTCTTGAGCAGGGTTACCACGTTGGTGCAGGCTCAGATTCTGCGGTTCTCATAAGGAAAAGTCTGGAAAACATTGAGCATTCAGCCATCATGGCCAGGGATTTAAGGCTGAGGCCTCTTTTCAGCAGAATGTTCAGTGGAAGGGCAGTGGGCGTCGGGGAATCAATCGGTACTGTGAGCCCCATTACAGGTGAAGGCATCCTCCCATCAATTGAGTGTGCGGAATTACTGTTCCAGACCATATCCCATGAAACAGATTTCCAGGAAATAAAGATAAAGTACGGAAATGCCGTAAGAAAAAAATTCGGCCACTACGAAAAGCTGTTCTCACTCCTTATGGATGCCAGAAGGGGGAAGATGGCAAAGCCTGCCAGTCTTGCAGTTATACCGGCGGTGAAGAAAGACTTCCGGAATTTCGGCATTGACCTTGGCATTGTCCGGGTTTTGAAGGAACTTCTTATCAGATAATTCCACCATCTATGGGTATCATTGCATCTGTTGTGGCTCCAAAAGCATCCTCGTTTATAAGTGCAAGGACCACATTTGCAACGTGATCGGGCAGTACCTCTCTTCTCAGCAGATTCTGTGTCTTGTACTGCTCCACTGTCTGTCCCTTTGCTTTGGCTCTGGCTTCAAGGACACCATTTTCCCATATCTTGGATCCCCTGAATATCTTGTCAGGATTTACTATGTTTGCCCTGATTCCATATTTTCCACCTTCCTTGGCAACATAATGGCAGACATGGGCGGCAAATGCCTTGGTGGATCCGTATGACAGCATTCCTGGGCCTGGATTTGTGAGATTCTTGGTTATGTTGAAAACCATGTTGCCCCCCATGTTCTGTGCCTTCATGATCTTGAACGCCTCACGTGTCATCAGAAATGTGCCTCTGGCATTTACCCTGTAGTGGAGGTCCAGGTCCTGGACGGTTGTATCTTCAATAAGGCTGCTCTTGAGCACACCCGCATTGTTGAACAGCACATCCACGCCACCGAACTCCAGTACTGCATTCCTGTAAGCTTTCTCCACTGCCTCTTCGCTGGAGATGTCAATGACGGCGGGGATCACCGGATTTCGGGATTCCGTTTCCAGTGTCTTTGAAACGCTGGTGACATCCGGATCAAGATCACAGGCGATCACCACTGAACCGTTCAGGGAAAGTTTTCTCGCAACCTCCAGTCCGATTCCACTGCCCGCTCCTGTGACCACCGATACATGGCCCTCAAGGGGGCGTGGACGGAATTTCTTCAGCTTGGCCTCCTCAAGCGGCCAGTATTCCATTTCATACGCCTCCTTCCGGGATATGAATGAGTTGCCTCCAAGCCTCATTGCCCTGGCATTCACCAGCAGGGAGTGCCTCATCTGATCCATTGCAATTGATGCTTCTCTGGAATTTATGCCGGCTGTAACAAGGCCATATCCTCTTATGACCATGCATGACGGATACGGGTCATGCATGGGGAATCCCCTGACATATTTTCTGTACTCTTCCTGGTATTTTTCTGCATATTCGTCAATCACATGAGTCGATTTTGATACGTCGTCAATGTAGGCATAATCAAACTTTGTCCTTATGAGCATATCTGGAGTTGCAGGCCCGTTGGTAGCCAGCTTCTCCGCCTCGCCTGACATGGATATCTTCAGCGATGCCTCATCCGTTGCAATCTTCAGCACCTTTTTGGTTGATCTGGACAGAAGTCCGCGGATTGTGGGAAGCAGTAGTTCCACAGCTGCGGGATCAACCCTGTCATATTTCTTTGGAAAAAGATCTGTGCCTTTCAGTTTTTCGCTGATATATTTCTCTGCTGCGGACACTATCTCCATATGGCGGTCGTAGCTCTCCCTTCCGCTGTCGCCAAAGGTGAAGAGGCCGTGGCGTGAAAGCACAATTCCCTTTATTTCCGGCCCCATTGATTCTATTATCCCCAGAAGGGCCCTCGCGAGCTTGAAGCCGGGGGGGATGTAGGGAATCACCATTACATCCCCGAGTATGTTTTTTATTTCTTCAGGCTTCATTGTGGTGTTCGTGATTGAAAGTATTGCGTCAGAATGCGAATGATCTACATAGGCGTGCGGTATGAAGGCATGCAGGAACGATTCCACGCTCGGAGAGGGCTCGGATGGATCCACCATGCTCTTCCGCATGTATGCAACCATTTCCTCATCTGACATTTCCTTGATCTTCATCGCGGCCAGGAGGTCATCCATCCTGAGGCCGGTGAAGCCACTCTCAGTAATGGTGGCAAGATCGGATCCGCTTCCCTTCACCCTGAGGACATGGATATCCCTTCCTGTGTGATCCCTTTCCGTGACCTTCACGGAGGTGTTGCCGCCCCCATGCAGCACCAGCGAGGAATCCCTGCCCAGAAGTCTTGAATAATAAACTCGCTCTTCCAGCGGTGAGTTGAATGTTCTCCCTTTGCGTTCTTCAGCCATGCTGCCGAAATGCCTGATATGTTTAATTAAATATCGAAAGAGGAAATCCGGGGGGAATGACTGAAATATTCATGATGAGGGCTTCAGCATAATGACCGGCCTGCCGGGCCATGCGATCTTCTTCCCAGGCACCGGAGAATTCTCACTGATATTGACCTGGCACTGGAAGGTCTTTTCAAGATAGTTGAGGCTGTCCCTGAGTATGGCTGCCTCCCCACTGACGGAGGAGTCGATATTCCTTTTGTTTTTCATGTAATCCCCGATAAAAGGCTTCAGGCGTGGCGTCGCTTCCGATACCCGGTTTTCTGCCAGCAATGAAGCCAGTTTCCTCATTTCACTGCCGCATACGCTGATTTCTATGATTGCAGGGTCTATTGATGTTGCCTTGATTATGTCCCTGATATCCTGTATAACCTTCTGCAGGTACTTTTCTGCAGACAGGATATCATTGTCAACTGGCCCCGGGTTGTTTTTATCCATGATTGCGGTGCTCACAAATCCTTCTTTTCCCATGGATTCCCATAGCTCTTCACAGGTGTGTGGTATCACTGGCGCAAGCGCCTGTATCCAGCGGTCCAGGATCCGTGAAATGGCATATCCTGTATTTCCGCCTCTCTGTTCCACATACCTGATATCATTCATGACCTCATAGAATATGGAGATGATTGCGCCCCTCAGATCGAAATTCTCCATTCCCTGGAAATATTCCCCGAGATGCTGGTTGAATCTGGACTCGAACCAGCTTTCTATCTGGGTTGAGATGAACCCGGGTTCATGCTGGCGGTTGGAAACAAGGGCAAGGAACGTCTCATACTTCTTCCTTACAGCCTGGATTTCGTCTTCATTCCAGTCAAGCGTTGACGCAATATCTGCATTGACTGCAACAAAGAGCCTGTAAAGATCGGCCGAATAACGGTGTGATATCCTGAGAAGTGATATTGCATTTCCCTTGCTCTTGGATATCTTGGCGCCATTTGATATTACAAGCCCGGATATTATGAGGCCCTTAGGTTGCAGATTCTCTGGGAACAGTGCGGCATGGTTCATCACATAGAATGAGAGGTGATTGCTGAGGTGTGGGTGAGCCGTGAGCCTTATGTCGACGCCGTACCAGTATTCAAGGCTCCTTCTGGCTTCCATGGCAAGATCCTGCACAGCCTCATCATATCCTGCCAGCAAGCTCCTGTCGCCCGAACCGTAAATGAAATCCATGATCCCCTCCGGTATCCTGCCAAGCAGGCGGAATATCTCTTTGAGCTGGGTTGAATTTGTGTAAACTGCAGGATATATTGTGGAATCGGACAGGGACTCTATGACCCATTCCCTGTTAAAGGGGAGCCTGGTTCCTATGCCTCTCCGGCGTGCGCATGGCCTTTCCCGCAGCCAGTCTATTGCGTCGTTCATTGCGTTCCTGTAGAATTCAGGGTAGTAGAACATCCTTCCCACGAGTTCATGGGAAAGTTTCTTCCACCAGGGAACTGAGTAATCTATGAACCACTGATCCTTCATGACTGCAACCACAACCTTTGATCCAGCCCGGGTTGTGGCATGCCGCGAGGTCTCATAGAAAATGAAGCCAAGTTTCTCCTCAAAAAGGTCATCCTTAATGGAGTCCCTTGCCTGCTGTACGGTCATTCCTGAATATTTTCCGTTGTCGCCATTCATCCTTCCCGAATAAAATTCTTCTTTGTACAGCTTCTGCGTTGCCTCCCTGATGAGATCAGAATCGTTTATTCCCTTTATGCCGGCCTGTGAAACAAGTGACTGAACTGTGATCCCCTGATCAGATGGGACATCGATAACTGTAACCGGATCTACATCTATGGAGTATTCCTTCATGGCAACAAAATCCCATACCGCATGCCCCG
>JAKAQT010000060.1 GCA_021819605.1 Thermoplasmata archaeon | reverse complement strand
ACTTCTCTCTTTGCTGTTGGTGTCTGTATGATGCCTTCGACTGCAATGTTTCTTTCCATTATTTTGCCTCTTTTTTCAGGGGATTTATAAACTGAAATAAAGGTTTTGTATTTCTGGCTGCCAAATTACCACGCCAAAAGTAAAATTACCTTCAGTAATTTTTGTAATGACTGTAAAATGAATTAAGGAAGTTGTTCATTACTCCTGCATCATGAAGATTCTGGCCAGTGTTCATAACAAGGAAAGGCTTGATTCATTCCTCCACGGGATCTCTAAGTATGTGGACGAAATTTATGCCTCAGGGGGTACATGCAGGTTCCTGACCGATTCGGGATTTGCGTGCCGGAACATATCGACCCTCACGGGTTTTGAGGAACTGCTGCATGGAAGGGTGAAGACCCTTCATCCGGCTATCTTTGCCGGCATCCTTTCCAGGCGCGATCCCGAGAGCAGCAGCCAGTTGCAGGAGCGTGGATTTCCTGAGTTTGACATGGTGATCGTAAATCTTTACCCCTTTGACGAGGCAGCTAAGACCCATAAGCTTGAGGACATGATTGAGAATATAGACATAGGGGGACTCTCCCTCCTTCGTGCTGCTGCAAAGAACTACGATCATGTCACTATCCTCTCAGATCCTTCCCAGTACGATTCCGTTGCTGCCGAGCTTCAGCAGAACGGCAAGATTTCAGGTGAGACCAGGAAGAGGCTGGCCCTTAAGGCATTTTCCAGATCAGCCGACTATGACATTTCCATCTACGGATCAATGAACGGTGAACTTTTCGGCACAACCCCGCCAACAATGTACCTGAAGGGTACCAGAGGACGTGAACTTCGCTATGGCGAAAATCCTGACCAGAAGGGGTATGTCTATTCGGACGGAACGCAATACGGAATTGCCAATGCCACTCAGCTGCAGGGCAAGGAGCTTTCATACAATAATATCCTGGATGCCGATTCTGCCTTTGAGACGGCGCTTGAGTTCACCGACCCAGTGGCCGTTGTATTGAAACATAACACCCCGTGCGGCGTTTCATCTGCCGCAGACATAAATACAGCCCTCAGAAGAGCCATTGCAGCTGATCAGGAATCTGCATACGGATCGGTTATTGCCATCAACAGGAAATTCGATTCCGGGTCCCTTGAGGCAATCTCGAAGCTTTTCGTGGAGGTCATCATTGCACCAGAATATGATCCGGATGCACTGGAAGGTTTGAAAAAGAAGAAGAATCTGCGTGTGCTCAGGGTGCCGCTTGTTCCTGACCATAACCCGAGAGTCAGATCCATATCAAACGGATTCCTCGTGCAGAGCAGGCTGTCAACCCAATATGAAAAACTTGAGCAGAAGACCTCAACAGCGGCAAGCAGGGAACAGCTGAGGGACCTTGAATTTGCTTGGAAGGTTGTTGCCCACAGCAGGAGCAATGCCATAGTCCTTGCAAAGGATATGGCCACCACCGGAATTGGTGCCGGACAGACCTCAAGGATAGAGGCCCTGAAGGTTGCAGTGGAAAGGGCCGGTGAAAGGTCCAGAGGATCTGTGCTTGCTTCTGATGCATTCTTCCCGTTCTACGATAATGTTGAACTGGCAGGAAAATCCGGGATTTCGGCAATAATCCAGCCAGGCGGTTCCATACGGGATGACGAGGTGGTTGCCAAGGCTGAGGAACTTGACATCCCCATGTATTTCACCGGGAAGAGGGTGTTCCTTCACTGATCAGAAAACCCTGAATGCAAGAAATGCAACGATGAAGCCGGCAATTGCACCGCTGTTGATAAATGGCAGGCCCGGTGCAGGCCTTGAGACCTTTGTGAAGAGCAGCACCATGATTCCCGCAATTGCACCCGCCAGCGGAAGCAGGAGAAACGGGATAAGATTCTGCTGGCCGTAAAGCGCGGAGGATGCCACCATTATGCAGGGAAAAACAATATCTCCAAAGCCCAGGATGAATGTGCCTGATCCGGTTCTTTCCGACGGCGGTGCAGATGTTTTTGGAAAGGACATGCCATCCATCCTTGTTCCCTTCTCCGATGGGAAGACAAAGAGCATTGGCAGCCTTGAATCCATGGCCGTTCCTGCCAGGCTTATCATGTGTTTCGTCCTGTATACAGCAATATAGTCATATATTGCAAAAACTGCCAGGAAAAGCACTGAGGACCACACGCCTATTATGGTAGCCCATATGGAGGCCACTCCGGCTGAAAGGAAAAATCCAGCAACGTCAACTACATACCATTCGTACTTGAAAATAAGCAGGATCACCATTATTGCAGGGGCGGCAAAGCTTATGGCATAATATTCTGCGTACGTCTGTGCAATATAGAGGCCAAGAATGCTCCACACATAGAATGTGACGTATGCAATGACGGCAATGAACACCCATCTGAGGAGGTTCCCGAACCTCCTTCTGCCTATGAATATGACGACGGCCGTGAAAGCAAGGGCCGCTATGAGGTAATATGCAACATACGTGAGGCCGCTGGTGGGGCTCTTTGCCTGAACGCCAGGCGATACTGCAATGAGGGAAATTGACATGAATGTGGCAAGAAGCGAGGAGGCAATGAGCACCACTATGCCGGAAATCTCAGGAATCCTGTTCTGCAGCCTCGCTCACCTTTCCCTTCTTCTTGTTGTATTCACATGACATGTTGGGGCAGAATTTCCATGCCCTCTTTCCCCTGAAAGATATGATCAGTGGTGCACCGCAGTGCGGGCAGACCTCGCCTGTTGACTTCAGATTTCCCATCTGCGGCACAGGATATGTTCTCTTGCAGTTGGGGTAATTTGAGCATCCAAGGAACCTCTTTCCGAACCTTGACTGGCGCAGGACGAGGTCTCCACCATCATCCGGGCACTTTCCATATGTGTTCTTTTCCTGGTTGAATTTGCAGTGCGGATCAATGCACCTGATCTCGGGGGACTGCCCCCTGCGGATTATGCGAATCTTTGGAAGGCCGCAGACGGGACATTTCTCCTCCAGGATTTCAGGAGTTCCCATGAGTGGCGCAGGGAAATCTATTCTGCAGCCTTCATGGCTGCACTTTATCCTTGAGTATTCCCGGTTCCTGACCAGGAGCACAGGCGTTCCATGCTCAGGGCAGGTGCCCACCTCTCGCCCCATGCGAAGCGCCTTCTGTATGGTATCCCTTATTATGGCATCCTTCTCACGGAACTGTGCGAGCACATGGTGAAGCATCTCCCTGGAGACAGTCACAACCTGATCCTTGCCAATTTCGTTGTTTGCAATCCGGTCCATGTCCTTTTCCAGCTCTGCTGTCATATCCGGCTCTGTTATGTCAGATTTAACCGTGAGAAGAGACTCAATGACACCCATGCCAAGGTACGTGGGCCTAACCGGGTTCCCTTCAATGAACCCCCTTGACTGGAGCTTGTCGATTATGTCATGCCTTGTGCTCTTTGTGCCCAGATTCAGCTCTTCCATCTTTTTTATGAGTGAAGCGAAGTCGTAGCGTGCCGGGGGCTTGGTTTCCTCCTCGCTAAGGTTCCATTTTTTACCTTTGACTGTATCGCCAGGAGCAAGAGGAGGGACGAATGTTTCCTGCACCTTCCTGTACGGGTACAGTTCCAGCCATCCGCTGTCCAGCACCTTAAGGCCCCTGGACAAGAACCTGTGGCCGTTCACGTCAAACGCGGCATCGGTAATCTCCCTCTTCCCCTCCCTGTAAAGTGTTGCAAGGAACCTGCGCAGGACCAGCTCGTATATGCGGGCAAAATCCCCCGAAAGTGCCCCCTTCTTTGCAGCCGAGACCGGGTATATGGGCGGATGGTCCGTGGCCTCGGTGCGCCCCCTTGAAGGGCGGATGGATTCCTGGTCAAGCACTTTCTGGACGTCCTCCCTGAATTCAGTGTCCAGAAGCTTCGTGAGGACCGACTTGAAATGTATGGATTTCTGATAGACCGTGTTATCTGTCCTGGGATAGCTGATATATCCCCTGGTGTATAGCGATTCTGCTATCTTCATGGCCTTCCCGGGCTGCACCCCAATCCGTGATGCTTCCCGGAGAAATTCTGTGGTGTTGAACGGGACTGGCCTGGGTATGCGCTCCTCCCTGGTGGAATATTCCATCACCGTTGCATCCTTCCCGTCAATTTCTGAAAATATCTTCTCTGCCTTTTCCTTCTCCCATATGGGACCATCGCTGTATGTTGCAGAGAAATCCTTTTTCCTGTTGAGCAGTATGTTGATAATCCAGTATGGTTTTTTCTGAAAATCCCTGATTTCCAGCTCTCTTCTGACCACAAGGACGAGAGTGGGTGTCTGGACCCTTCCGATGGAAATGAAATTCTTGCCCATCCTGCCTGATGTTATGGAAAAGAACCTTGTCAGGACCGCACCCCAGTAAAGATCTATTTCCTCCCTTGCAGCAGCTGACTGGGCAAGGCTATTGTCAAGACCCGTAAGCTCCGAGAATGCTTTCCTTATCTCCTCCGGTGTCAGTGCACTGAACCTGGCTCGCCTGATCTCAGGATCAAGCTTTATCTTGTCAAGGACGTTTGTGCGTATAATATCAAGAGCTTCTGACCCTATGAGTTCACCCTCCCTGTCGAAGTCAGTGGCAATGATTATGCGCCATGCCCTGTCGCTCAGTGAAACCAGGGAATTGAATGCATTCTTGTTGGTTACATTTCTTGTGATCTCAGCATCGATGAGTTTCTCCAGGCTCACCGACTTCCAGTCCTTCATGGACGGAGGGAAGTCCAGTTCGACTATGTGCCCGCTCAAAGGGATAACAATGTTTGTGCCGCCATCATCCTGGAACTCAATGTAGTTGAGGCCTTTGCTCCTCTTCTGCTTTGATTCCCCGTTGGATAGAATATACGCGATCCTTCTAGCAGCATCAGCTTTCTCAGTTATGATTATGTTACGGTCGTTTCCACCAGTCAATGAAGTTCAGACCTCTCAATATTTCCCCCGGTTAATATATCTGGCACCTTTACCCGCAACATTCCGGTGTTGCCCGATACTCCGGAGCCGGTTGTCCTATGGCAATCAACTTACTAAAGCTTTACATGAGTTATGGCGAATCTCCATGCATTGCTGAAAACAGATGACAGCTGTTCGGCCCGATTTCTTGCTGCGTCCTGTACAGCCAAATCAATTTTTGCCATGGGTTAAAATTTTATGCCTCGCAACTATGGTTGAAGCAGTGATAATCCCCTATGAAAAGTACCTGGGTATTGCCATAGAGCACTGCCAGGACGTATACAGGCCCGCAGAGGATACGTTTCTCGTAATGGACAACATTATACCGGGAAACAGGGTCCTGGAGATTGGATGCGGAACCGGCATAATTTCAATCTACTGTGCCAGGATGGGCAGAACAGTAACCTGCTGTGACATTTCACAGAAAGCTCTGGAATGCACAGAAAAGAATGCCATAAGGAACAGGGTTTCGCTGACCATACTGAACAGCAGCCTGTTCAGCAACATTGACGGAAAATTTGACACCATTATATTCAACCCACCCTATCTTCCTGTTGAGGACAGGATTGAGGGAGCAGAGCAGTGGAACGGGGGGGAAGATGGCTTTTCTGTTATAGGGCCCTTCCTGGATAAGGCAGACATGTTCCTTGACAGTGCCGGTTCCATATACATCATCATATCCAGCCTGACTGATGTGGATTCGCTGAAGGCAAAATATGAAAAATTTGTGTTCAAGGAAAAAGCCCGTGAGAGCTTTTTCTTCGAGACTCTTTTCCTCTACCAGCTGTTCATGAAAATGTGATCGTGCTTCAGCAATTTTTACGTGCCCGGGATAGTGGAGCTTACCCGAACAGTGACATTTTCGCTTTTCCGGCAGGACGCGGGAGTGCAAACACAAGTATTCCGGATACCACAGTGACTGCCACCATGATGGTGAATGTGAATGGCAGGCGTGAATAGTTATCCACGATTATAAGGCCAACAAGTATAGGCCCAAGTGCCATTCCACCCTGGTTTCCGAGGCCCCAGACCACTGAATTGGCCATGGACGAATCACCCCTGGGAACATATTCAGAAATCAGTGAGAAAAGAAGCGGGAACCCGCTGAAGGTGAAGAATCCAAAGATAACAAGGAACACCAGGGATTCCAGGCCTGAGGAATTTATGTAGGCAAGTGTTGAAGCAGCTGTGCCAAATGAGCTTATTGACAGCAGGACGCGCTTGTCCATCCTGTCAGCGAAATACCCGAAAATGGGCTGGCCCACTATTGCTGCAATGAACATGAGAGTGATGGAGTATCCGAGAAGAGATGAAATGCCCAGATCTTTCACGTTTGACAGATAGGAAGGGATCCATGAAGAGATGCCCTGGGATGCGGTGCTCCTTATGAAGGTCACAACTGAAAGCATTATTATTGAATAAGTCAGGATTCCCCTGTTTCCCTTAGCCTTCTTCCCCTGTTCCGGTATTTCATTTGCAGGTTTGGGTCTGGATCGTACATCCCTGAGGAAAAATGCTATGAAAACTGCTGAAATCACAGCAATAATGGCAAAAACCACGAAGGAGAAGTCCAGGGTCAGAAGAGCTGCAAACCCATAAAGCAGAGATGGGTATATGGCTCTACCCACGCTTCCCATGGAGCCGTTTACACCCAGGGCCTTTCCGCGTGACCTTGGAGTGAACGTACTCTGCAGTATTGCTCCACCCAGAGGGTGATAGAAAGATGAACCCACTCCTGCAGACAGTGCAGAGAGCCCAGCAATATATGGAAGTGCCGCCCCGAGTGACCCGGTTATGACCTCATAGAAGCCAAGAACTCCGATTGCCATGAGGGAAAGTCCCATCCCTATGAGGAGTCCTTTGCGATCCCATAACTCGGAAATCCTGCCCACCATGATGGAGAACAGGGAAGCTGCAGTATAGAATATTCCAAGAAGGAACGTAACGAACAGCGGCGAAAGGGAATTGACCTTCACGAGGATATCCACCAGCAGTGGAAAGAAGAAAACTGTTCCATCGTTGACAAAATGCCCCAGGGAGGTCATGGCAAGATTTCTTGCGCCGTGGTTAATTGAACTTGAGGAGGTGTTTATAGATAAGTCAATCATCTATAAGCAATGTATATATTCTATTTAAGCATTATTAATAAAATGGTTGAAAGGGAAAAGATACTCCGCGGGGTGATGACACTTCTTGTTCTTGAAAAACTCTGTCATGAAGATATGCACGGATATGCCCTTCAGGTTTATGTTTCCGGGATGATTGACCGGAAGATTGCTCCGGGAACCATATATGTTCTGCTGGGATCACTTCTCAGAAGAAAATTCATCAGAATCTCAAGCCAGTTCAAGGCCAAGAACCGCGATGTGAAGGTTTACACCATAACTGATATGGGGAGAGATTTCCTGAAAGACCACATCAGCCCGCTGATCATTGTCAGGAACGTCCTGGATTACCTGATTCCATCCATCACCCAGATTGCTGAAGCCAGGGATCAGCAATAGTTTCTGCCATCCCCCATCATAAGATGAATCGCTTTTAACCACCTCCACATTACATGCTGCAACAATGGCCACAATTCAGGATCGCATCAGGGAAATAGAGGAAGAGCTGAAAAAGACGGAGTACAACAAAGCCACGGAGAAGCATATAGGCCTTCTCAAGGCCAAGATGTCCCGCCTCGAGATAGAGCTCATGTCCCAGAAAAAAGGGGGAGGCGAGGGGTTCGCCATTCCAAAGTCAGGCGACTCCACGGTGGCACTTGTGGGCTTCCCCAATGTGGGGAAATCCAGCATCCTGAATGACCTTACCTCACAGATGAGTGAAACTGGCAATTTTGCATTCACGACTCTGAAAGTTGTTCCCGGCACGATGAGCTACAACGGGGCCCAGATACAGATACTTGATCTCCCGGGAATAATTGAAAACGCCAGTGTGGGCTCGGGAAGGGGCAGAGAAATACTGAGCATGGTGAGGAATGCTGACCTCGTTGTGGTGGTGACAGACGTCCAGGTGAAAGGTGTTGACAGGATAGTCAATGAACTTCACAGGGCAGGGATAGTCCTTAACAGGCGGGAAAGAAATATCTCCATAAAGAGGTCAAACAGCGGCGGCATCCGGATACACAAGCCGCGAAAGGTACCTGTTGACGACGTGCAGATAAGGGAGATACTGAAAGAGTTCAAGATAACCAACGCAGAGGTCTTCATCAGGGAGAATATCACTTCCGACGATCTGATTGACCACCTCAAGGGGCATACAGTGTACATTCCGGGTATTTTTGTCGTGAACAAGATAGATCTTCCCCACAGGGAGGAGGACATCGATGACCTGAAGTCCATGGGAAGGGTCATAGAGGTATCCGCAACAACGAAGGCGGGCATCCCCCAGCTCAAGGATGAAATATACCGCGCACTGGCGCTTGTCAGGGTTTATCTCAGGGAGAAATCGGGATATGTGGACCTTGATCGCCCCATGGTCCTGAGGGATGGTACTGTAGTGAGGGATGTGGTGAGGAAGATCAGCCGTGAGATGCTTGAATCGTTCCGGTATGCCATACTCACCGGGCCACAGAGAAAACAGGCAGAATTGAGGGTCGGGCTGGATTACGATCTCCTGGACGGCGACATTATAACAATAATAAGCAGGAATTAGGTGTGATCATGAAGATAGCAAGAAGGGTCCTATTTTACGGGCAGGTGCAGGGAGTGAACTTCAGGAGAAATGTTGCCGGCCTTGCCACAAAGAATGGCATCACCGGATGGATAAAAAATTTGGAGGACGGAAGTGTGGAAGCCCATATGGAAGGTGATCAGGAAAAAGTTCAGATCACAATCCAGATGTGCTGCACGGAGCTTTTCCCGGCACGGGTGGAGAAATACCACTCCTATGAGGATGCAGTGGAGGATCTGCGGGATTTCAGCGTCATCAGGTAACTATCTCATACCTGTATCCAAGCCCGGCAATTCTTTCGAGCAGTGCGGACAGGTGCTTCTCGTCCCTGACGTTTATGGCAAATGTCACTGCCTGGTATCCCACCGGCGTATCCTTGGCCAGATTGTCCACCTCTGCATGGAATATGTTCCCTCCACTCTCGGATATGGCCTGTGATATCCTGTAGAGCGTACCCGGCCTGTCTGGGATCTTGAACTCTATCCTGACCAGTTTTGATTCAATCTCCATGGACTTGAATATGATCTTGGAGAGGAGAAGGAAG
>JAKAQT010000059.1 GCA_021819605.1 Thermoplasmata archaeon | reverse complement strand
GATCTAACCACATACATGTACGCCATTGCGATGTTAGTTCTGACCATAGTACTGTTTGCCATTGCCAGGCTGCTCTACAGGACCGTGAGAAGTGGGGTCTAAAACAGCATCTTTCCATGGGATCGGTTGCAGCCGAACAGCCTGTTCGCTTAAGCTAGCCATGGCCGTCTTAATATACATCGAAAAATGTTTATGAGTATCCTTGCAATATGGTACAAGCGATGCGCGATCCGGCTTCTAAATTTTTCAATTGTACGGACAGGGAGAGAGCCATATTCGAGGCAGGTATTAAATTGGGGACAATCTACCATCAGTATGTGGGTGCACCCCTGAACCTCAGCAACGTGGAATCTCTGGAAAAGGCAATCGAGGAGAGTGCCATGGTTCAGCCATTTGTTGAGGAAGCGCATGTCAGGATCGACAAGGAGATAATATCAAAGAAGCAGGGAGTTTACAAGTATATAACTCTGGCTGGAGAAATGCTGAATGTCACCATCGTAATAAAATACAATGACGAAAATATTACAGCAAGGCTCAGGTACGTCCCGGAGATAGATTACCCGCTGATGTATGTGGAAGGATGATGTTATAAATGGCAGTTAAAATCGGCATTACAGGGCCTGTGGGATCAATAAAGGCAGAAGCCCTTCACAAGATAATAGACATGCTTGAAAAGGATGGGACAGTTGTCCAGGGAGTTCTTGTATCGGAAATAACAGAACACGGCAAGCTTCTGGGCTATTCGCTGTTTGACATCAGTACCAAGAAGAAGATTACATTTGCCCAGGCTGGCATAATCTCACGGATCAAGATAGACAAGCTGGGGGTGGATACACGCCTCCTTGAGGAGATTCTTGTTCCCAGTCTTCAAAAGGCCAGGGAGAGTGCTGATGTCATTGTTATTGATGAGATAGGTAAACTTGAGAATACCACAAGAAACATTCAGGAAGAAATAGAGACAACCCTTAAGTCAGAAAAACCCCTCATTGTGACGCTGCACAAAAAGTCCAGAAACCCTGTTCTGCAGGAGATCAGGGCACTTGAGGGGATTCGTGTTTTCGATATAACGCCCATCAACAAGAGCACACTTCCCTTCAAGGTTCTCAGGGTCATAAGAGGGGAAGAAGGGCCATAATTGATCATAAAGGAAGGGTTTGCAAGGATATCTGTTCCTGAGTCCCATAGCAGAAAAGGCCCGGGAACAAGGTCTGCCGGCTTTTACAACAACGAGCAGGTCATTAACAGAGACTTGACTATCCTTGTTCTTTCAAAACTCAGACCAAAAAACTATCTTGATGGTTTTGGCGCAACTGGCGTGAGGGCGATTCGGGTGATCACTGAGCTTGGAATTGAATCTTCCATCTCCGAGATCAATCCTGCTTCCGTAAGGAAAATAGAAGAGAATCTTGCAATGAACAGTGTCACCGCATCGGTCTATAAGGAGCCTTTCCAATCAGCGGTATCAAAGGGGCTGTATGAATTCATTGATATTGATCCGTATGGTTCCGCAGTCCCCTATCTGGATGTGGCTCTGGCGTCTGTAAAGAACGGAGGATACCTCGGCATAACCGCCACTGATCTATCTGTTCTGACTGGTTCAGTGCCATCCAAAACCAGAAGAAGGTATGGTGCATTCATTGCCAACGACGCGCATCGCCATGAAGTCGGTATCAGGTTGATGCTTGCGGATGTGGTAAAACGCGCTGCTTCCATGGATCGGTATATAGCCCCCATCATCTCCTTCTGGCATGGTCATTTTTATAGAATTATTGTTAGAGTCAGGAATGGATCATTGAAGGCAGACAAATCCCTTGATCTGGTTTCAACAGTGAATTTCAATAAAATGTATTCAAATTACTACGACGACATCGATCAGGGGCCGGTATGGAAGGGAGATCTAGAGGATTCCTCCATCATTTCAGGATCGCTCGCACTTCGTCCTGGATCTGTTTCAGAAATGTCCGTCAACTTTGCGTCAAAACTTATCGGTGAGAACGCATCGCTGATGTTTTCTGAGATGACAGATGCCGCAAGGTCAATGGGCCTGAGTTTGCCCAGGGTAAATGATCTGATAGAAGAACTTGGCAAAACCGGCTTCAATGCCTGCAGAACACATTTTTCCACCACAGGAATAAAATTCTCCGGTACATGGCAGCAGTTTACTGAGGCATTTGTTTCGGCATCGCGGAGGGCATAATCCCATATGGAAATGAATTTACGCTGTCAGGCGATTCCTGCTTCCGATATTCTGGAGAATAAGTGGTTCTTTGCACATGGCTGACAATGATGAAAGCATGGGTTCTGCAGTCCTTTGCGCAGGGAAACCATTGAACTTTCACTGCGGATGAACTGCTCTAGATTTATTGAATTTCAGGCCATATGACACGATATGCCCATAAGCAGGGGGGAAATCCTGGCCCGATCAGTTCTGCAAAAAGAGAGGAAAATGCAGTAAGGCCTTCTTACGGCATGACTTGGCACTCTGGGCAAATCAAGACTTCCCTATGTCTTGAGATGGAGAGGATATTATTTTATTTTTTGTAAATTATATCCAACAGAATGTTTATTATAATACTCAAATTAAAGATATTGTAATGCACAGGTGGATACAGTATCTTGGTATAATGATCATTTTGTTCTCATTCTTTGTGGCAGCTTTCTCTGCCTCTGATGTTTACAGCCAGCAGATAATATCTGGCAGCTTCAGCCAGGATGGCACCGGGATCTACATATCTCCTGAGATCAACATCTGGATCAGGAGCACAGGGGAAATCCAATGGTCATCATCTTTACATGATGCGCAGTTCTATCTCATACCTGCATCAAAAATCTCTGAAATGAACAGGAACGATGCAGGCCATCTGGCTATCCCTCCCATAAAATACGCAGGTGGAACAGGTACATATCTCTACCAGGATCTTTCAGGTTCATACTACGTTGTTGCAATATCTGCAGAAAACCCTTCAAGTTACACAACATACATCTTCAGCCATCCTCCATATCCGTCTGATGAATTGGTTGGTGGGTCAAACAACTATAATACTGCACAGCACGTTTTGCTTTATTCAATTCTGCTGATGTTCCTTGGTTTTTCAATGATTGTTGCAGAACCCACCATAATTAAGGCCAGAAGGGTCAGGTCGAAAGGAGATTCATTATCAAGGTTGGTCCTGAAGTATTTCCACAAAAGAATGCGTGGTTTTGCATATTCTGTTAACAGGCACAGGGTGGCATCCCTGATACTTGTTCTGATTATGATCTTCTCTCTTTTCACCATTGCACAGGGCAGTTCAGTACCAAAAGTATTTCCGATTCTTCCAGTAAAAACCGTGCATGGTTCAAATCCGCCAGGGAATTATACTGATAATCTTTCATTCTGGGCACATTCTCCGGTTGTTTCTGCTGAATATTTTGCCACCATGATTGGGCCCCTCCCACAGTATGGCGGCATTAATTCATCCACAATTTATGGCTGGGATTACAGCGTTATGATAATCAAGATTGCACAGAATACTTCATTCCCGTGGTCTCAACAGACTCTGACCGTCAGCAACGTTACCGTTTCCATTGGGCAATATTTGCTTCCATTTCACGAGAATGAATGGGACTCCGGACTGGTGTACTTCAATGGAGGCGTGGTCTCAAACCCGTCTGGAACTTTTGACACTGGAAATGAGTACGGCATTGCAGTTGAGCCGGTAAACGAGATTTCTTGCAATATCCCGGACGGTAATTACACCATGAACATAAATATCAGACTTGAACCTGTGAGTGTATTGGGACCTTACCACTTGGGTGGGAAAGAAACGAGCATTGGCATTACTTTTCCAGTATACATCAATAACAGCAATATAATCAGCGATCCTGTTTGAAGGACAGTAATAATATTTACAAGACCCGCATCGTTCAGCTTCGCCAACAGAGCTCTGTTCAAATGAACCACAATTGCGATACTAATAAAAGCTCACGATCATTTCCCGACAGGAATGAATCCTTGGTTGAAAATTATCCGCCCTGTTAATGGCATCATGGGTGTTGTGGCCACATTCATATCGGGGTTCATAGGTGCAGGTTTCAACTTTGTGGATTTTTTACGTTTTATTGTAATTGCAGCACTGGCTGTCTTTCTTGTTACTTCAGGGGGCAATATCATAAATGATGTGGTGGATGTTGACACGGACAGGATCAATCATCCCAACAGGCCACTGGTTACAGGTCAGATAAGCATTAAATCCGCAAAAATAGGAGTTGCAGTAATGTTCGCTGCCGCAATAGTAATCTCAGTTATTCTGATTAGCCCGCTTGCAGGTGCAGTGGTTATAATAGCTGAAGCTTTCTTGCTGGGATACGAGCTGAAGACAAAGAAGCTAGGCCTTTCGGGAAATGTCATGATCAGCGTGCTTGTGGGCCTTATCTTCATATTCGGCGGTATTGCTGTCAATTCAATCGACAGGATGCTTATTCTCTTCCTCATGGCAACCCTGGCAAATCTTTCCCGGGAGGTCATAAAGGACATCCAGGACATAAAGGGAGACGTTGACAGGATGACTCTCCCCAAGAAGCGTGGCATAAGGTTCGCTGCATATTTCGCTTCCGCTTCAGTAATCCTAGCAGTGGTAATATCCTATTTTCCGTATTACCTTAAAATATTCGGCATATATTACCTCATATCTGTTGCCTTCTCCGATGCCCTGTTCCTTGCTTCTGTGGCAATGATTCGAAGGGATCCGGAAAAGAGCCAGCAGGTATCAAAGCTGGCCATGATCATTGGTCTGGCTTCATTCGCAGTGGGCGGTATATCGTGAACGTGTACTCAGAAATCCTTGAAACGTTGAAAAAGCAGAAGATCCACATGACTCTCATTGATCCTGCAAGGCAGGCTCCGGAACAGTCTGCCGATATTGCCTGGGAAGCCGAAAGGGCTGGAACGGACTACGTAATGATCGGTGGCTCAACTGAAATCGACAGGAACAGGATGGATGAGACCATCCGTGAGATAAAGAAAAAATGCGGAAGGAAGATCATAATATTTCCCGGATCCTCCGCGATGATCAGCCCACACGCCGATGCCATATATTTCATGAGCCTGCTTAATTCCAGGTCACCGGAGTTTCTTTTCAGGCATCAGGTGAGGGCTGCGCCGCACCTGAAAAAAATGGGGATTGAAACGATTCCCATGGGCTACCTTGTCTTCTATCCAGGAATGACAGTGGGGAAAGTTGGTGAGGCGGATCTTCTTGACGGCAATGATCCTGTTCCTGCCATATCCTATTCGCTTGCGGCGGAAATGATGGGCATGAAGCTTGTATACCTTGAATCGGGCAGCGGATCCCCTTCCACGGTATCTCCGGGCGTGATCTCTGCAGTAAAGCGCGAAACTTCAGTACCAATAGTAGTAGGAGGAGGCATCAGGGATTCAGAAACCGCCAGGAAGATCGCAGAATCCGGAGCAGATATAATTGTTACAGGTACAATCGTGGAAGGATGCACGGACATATATGATAGATTGATGCCAATAATCAAGGCTGTACATTCCAGCAATATGAATAGATTTTAATTTCCCGTAGCACTAAGGAGCCATGCCTGTTGTGGTCATAAAGGTGGAATACCTTCCGGGTGTTGAGGATCCAGAAGCCCTCACGATTCTCAAGAATCTCAACATACTGGGATATGGAGGTGTGAAATCGGTGCAGACATCAAAATCATACCAGCTGAATGTTCAGGGCAGTGAAGCTGAGGCAAAGAAAATAGCTGAAGATGTAGCGGAAAAGATACTCACTAACCCGGTGATTCAGAAATATTCAATAAGGATACTGAAAAAATGACAGAAGCTGCTGAAACACAGATTAATGTGCAGATTCTGGGCAAGAGCCCCCAGTACTTAATGGAGCTGAGCCAGTCCATGTCGCTTGGACTGTCACAGGAGGAAATGATAATGCTCCAGAACTACTTTGAAGGTATCGGCAGGAATCCTACCGATGTGGAGATGCAGGCAATGGCGCAGGCCTGGAGTGAGCACTGCTGCTACAAATCATCAAAATTCTATCTCCGCAAATATTTTGGCGGTCTGGAGAAACACGACGCCATTCTTGCAATGGAAGACGACGCAGGAGTTGTTGCATTCGATGATGATTATGCTTATGTTCTGAAGATGGAAAGCCATAACCACCCAAGTGCCATTGAGCCATATGGCGGCGCGGCAACGGGAGTTGGCGGTATAATCCGGGATGTACTCTGCATGGGGGCGCAGCCGGTTGCACTGGTTGATTCAATATATTTTGGTGAAGTATGGGCGGACGAATGGAAGGAAAAGACGCTGCATCCAAGGTTCATCCTGAATAGTGTCGTTGGCGGCATCAGGGATTACGGAAACAGGGTTGGCTTACCAAACGTGGCCGGGTCCGTCGACTTCGACCGTTCATTCAATCATTCTCCACTGGTCAATGCTGGCTGCATTGGCATTGTTCGCAAAGATGGCATAATAAGGAGCTTTGTATCAAAGCCAGGCGATATTTTTGTCCTTGCTGGCGGAAGAACAGGCCGAGACGGGATTCATGGAGTAAACTTCGCGTCGGCAAATCTGCAGGAGAAGAGCGGCAAGAATAAATCTGTGGTCCAGCTGGGAAATCCAATCGTGAAAGAACCGCTGATACACGCAGTTCTTGAGGCGTGTGATGTGCATATCGTTGACGGCATGAAGGATCTGGGGGGCGGTGGTCTCTCCAGCTCTGTAGGAGAAATGTGCCTCTCAGGCGGAGTTGCCGCTGAGATTGACCTGGAGAAAGTTCTTCTGAAGGAACCGGCCATGCTGCCGTGGGAAATATGGATCAGCGAGAGCCAGGAAAGGATGCTCATGGCCATTGATCCTTTAAACCTGCCAGAGCTTTCAAGGATTTTTGAAAAGTGGGACATAGAATTTTCCGTCATAGGAAAAATTGTGGAAGGAAATAACCTGGTCATTCGCCATAATGGATTGACTGTACTGGACCTCGATCTGGATTTTCTGACATCCGGTCCCGTATACTGCAGGAACTTTGAGATTCCTGACAGGAAAATCATAGACTACGTGCTTCCTGCTGAGAATTTCAACCTAAAGGAACTGCTGATGAAATTCCTGTCTAACCCGGAAAACTGTGCGCGTTTCAACATAACAAGGCAGTATGATCACACAGTTCGTGGAAGCACAGTTATAAGACCCCTGTCCGGGAAACCGAATCACGAGACACATTCTGATGCCGCCATCATTAAGCCGGTGGAACAATCCAACCGCGGCCTTGCCATCACTGCAGGTTCCAGATATGATATGGTGGCAGTTGACCCTCTTGCTGGAACCCTAGCCACAATGACTGAGGCGTACCTGAATATACTGGCAACAGGAAGCATGCCCAACTCGGTGGTGGATTGCATAAATCTTGGCAATCCTGAAGATCCTATCATAATGGGGCAGCTTGTGCAGATATCATCTGCAATATCTGAATTCTGCAGGAAACTGGCACTTCCTGTTGTTGCAGGGAACGTGAGTCTTTACAACCAGTATTCTGGAGCAGACATTAAGCCTGTCCCCAACATTATGATGGTTGGAATCACTCCTGATGTTGCACACGCAGTCAGCACAGATTTCAAGAAAGCTGGGAGCTCAATATACATTATAGGAAGGGAATCCTCGTCACTTGGCGGAAGCCGGCTCCTGAAGTTCCTGGGATTGGAATCATCATCGGTACCTTGGTTTGACATGGAAGAACTAGCAGCCATCTCTGGGCCATTCGTAAGGGCAGCAGGCACGGGCCTTATTCTTGCAGCTCATGATATCTCGTCAGGGGGGCTCATACAGGCGCTGCTGGAAATGTCATTCGGCTCGGGCATAGGATTCACTGTGGATCTTTCTGAAATTTCTCCGGCAAGAACAATAGAGAAGCTGTTCTCAGAGGGAGGGGAGCGCATTCTGATTGAGGTTTCACAGGAAAACGATGAGAGGTTCAGGGAATTGCTTGACGGGATACAGATTACACGTATAGGCAGCACCAATGAAAACAGTATCACCATAACGGATCTGCAAATGCCAGTTCTGGATGGAACCGTTGAAGAATTCAGGGAAGCCTGGGTACACGGACTTGACAATTACATATAGGTGTGAAAAATGGTGGAAGACATTTACATAAAGAGAGAGTATCTTGATGATCAGGATGTCACTGTGGAAACAAACTACAGGCTTGGGTTTGACGCCGACAGGACGTGCGGTTTCTCAAGGGTTTTCAAGGGGCGGCTGGACGACAAGCCGGAAGATGAAAACTATGAGATATACCAGGAACTTTATGAATGCGGACTTAACAGCGAAGAGGTTGAAAAGAGACACAAGAAAGTGGTTCAGGAAATTCTGGAAGGCCGAATAGACGTAGATTTCTAGTTGAATGGGCCTTCAATGTCAACTATTATCTTCTGGCCATCCTCAAGATGAAGTTTTTCCCTGAGGTATTCCGGCGATATTATTTCCATGACGTCGCTGTAGACGGACCTTTCGGGGAAAATTACTGCACATACAGTCCCATTCAGCTGCCCACGGAAGCATTTTACTGGCCCGTAGGTCCGATCCTCAGTGGTGAACCCGTCAATATGAATTCCGTCCATGGTCCTGAGTTTCCTCAGGGAAATTTCATGCGATGGATCGATTTTAACATTAAGGGTGCCAAGATACGGTATGTATCCAAGTTTTTCCTGAAACTGAATGACGTAGTACTTCCTTGAGATGTAATATCTTCCTTCACCAAGGCCGCTCTGTACCGTTCCGGCAAGTTTCATCTTCGTTGGTTTCTCCAGTATTATCCCCAGATCCGTGTACTCTCTCAGGAGTAGATCCATTCCCTTGGCTGTGATGGAAATCTCCTGGTGCCTTCCATTCATCTGCCTGGTAATGAGGCCTTCCTTGAGGAGGTCAAGGATCAGGCGGGATGCAGTCTGCTGGCTTATTCCCATGAACTTTCCAAGGTCTCCGGATGAAAGAGAGACCTGTTGTTTCGATCCGCCAATGGTCTTGATGGACTTTATGGCCCAGTATCTGTAATAAGGAAGTTCTGATGTCATTGTGACTATCACCTGATTCAGGGGGCGGTATTCTTTTTTTGCAATCCCCTGAATCAATGGGAGATGTCTATCCTGCTTTTTCCCCTTATAGCAAAGGTCCTGATTCCCTTGGACCTT
>JAKAQT010000058.1 GCA_021819605.1 Thermoplasmata archaeon | reverse complement strand
TTTCTTGGAGAACATGGGACAAAGCTTGTTGGGATTGATACTCTGGGCATAGAACCCACCTCGCACAATGGATTCCCAGTGCATA
This sequence comes from Thermoplasmata archaeon, assembly GCA_021819605.1. GTDB lineage: Archaea > Thermoplasmatota > Thermoplasmata > Thermoplasmatales > Thermoplasmataceae > UBA509. Next base: position 9,152 of record JAKAQT010000058.1, on the reverse strand, counting down.
CTGGACTAGAAAAATACGGAATAACATTTATAGAGGATATGACAAATCTTCATATGCTTCAAAATGGGAAACCTTATCTCATCGTCGCGCTCCCTATAAAGCTAAAGGGGGCCAGTGGATCCATGGCACGGGTTATTGCAATTGATATAGATTAATACAATGGCGGAATTCCAGCATTATCCCTAAAAAGTAATATTGCTAAACAGACATATACACACATGGCACTTTATCGAGACTTTATAGGTTATGGAAAGAATCCTCCATCTTTCCTATGGCCCGGAGATAAGAAACTCGCATTATCCCTTGTATTTAATTACGAAGAGGGCGCAGAACACTCCGTTGTAACAGACGGATTTCTTGAAACTATCGGTGAGTTTGCGCCTCCAGATGTAGATGTGCGGGACATGGGGATGGAATCAGTTTACGAATATGCTCAGCGCGTCGGTATTTGGAGAATACTTAACCTTTTGAAAGAGCAAGATGTAAAAGCTACATTTTACGCTTCCGCCCTTGCATTAAAAGCTAACCCCGACGCTGCAAAAGCCATAATTGAAGACGGTCATGAGATATGTGACCATGGATATGGGTGGCGTGAGCTATTTCACATGTCGTCAGAAGAAGAAAGAGAGGAAATCAGGAAATCTATCATTACAATAGAAAAACTTACCGGAAAGAAGCCCCGTGGTTTTTATGCAAGGGAACCAAGCCAAAATACGTTAAGTATCCTGAGTGAATTTGCTAATTTCATCTATGACTCAGATTCCTATGCTGATGATATACCTTATTTTCACAAGGATACTGGCATACTGATAGTCCCTTACACACCAGATGCCAACGATTTCCACTTCCAGAATCCCATAAATAGATTTTCGAATAGTGACGATTTCCTGCAGTATCTGAAAGACACATTTGATTTACTGCACTCAGAATCTCAGTCCAGATCCAAGATGATGTCTGCGGCATTTCATGTAAGGGTAACAGGAAGACCGGGGAGATTCAGAGCCCTTGCAGAGTTCATAAAATATGTTAAAAATAATGATGATGTTTGGATCACCACAAGAGAAGAGATTGCAAAATTCTGGATTAAAATGTTTGGGGGGAAAAATGAATAATCAAGTAGCGTCGGCAACTCCTTTTCCGTGATACCCCAATCCTGAATGGAAGCCTATAAAGTAAAACAACAGTGTATCAAGTATAAACGCTATATTATCATACGGAAATTTCAGGAAATTTGTTCCTCCAAAGAATGAACTACCAAAGTATGATATTACAACAACAGTGAAAAGATAAAATGGTAGCCACATTCCGGCATACATGTCTTCAACTGAAAAATTGTTTTTCTTCTTTGCAAGTATCAGAAACAGTAGACCTGCATAAACTGATGCTATACTTATTGATACTGCTGTAAAACCTGACCAATATACAAGAAGTCCTGCAAGAACATACGCCAAAGGTGCCATTATTTTATAAGCTGGAAGTTTGTATGGTCTTTTTTCATCCGGATTCTTTTCCCTGAAAATGGCAAGACTGATTGCCGACTGAGCATAAGATATAACGACCGCATCCACAAAGACACCTATTAGAGAGGCGAAGGAAGGAAGAAGCACAAGATAGAATGCTGCAATTACAAATACCACCACAACCGAATTGAACGGTATCCCTCTCTTGCTAAGATCGGCAAAGAAATCCGGGAAATAATTGTTATATCGTGACATCGTATTTCCTATTCTTGCGGCCCCTCCCCAGTAAACAAGACCATCACTGAATGATGCTATAATAATTACTATGACTGCCAGGACTCCAAATGCGGCAAGACCCACATCAACAGAGGCAGTTGTAAATGGCGACCCCAAACTGAATAGAGAACCCCAAGACCCTGGAGAAAGGTTCAGTTTACTCCAGCTAATAGTCCCAAGGAATGCAAGACTTTCAAGGACATATAAAATCATCACAATAACCAAGGAAATGGATATTGCCCTTGGTAGAAATTTACCAGGGTTTTTTACCTCCTCGGCGTAATCAATGGGTTGCCTGAAACCAGCATATGCGAATATCGTTGCCGATATTGCTAAGAAAATGCCACTTACCCCAAGAGGCGCAAAACCTCCATTAGCGGTGAAGTTTCCTACTCTGAAAAAGGTTATTAGCACAAGAGCAATAAGAACCATTAGCGAACCTTTTGCTATGGTGAATCCATTATTTATATTCCCAATAATCTTCACGTGCCTAACTTCCACAATGAAAATCAGAAAGAGCATCACAATTCCGATTCCGATTCCAAGTGGGGTTATTACATTATTTCGATATAAGGGGGGATAATAAAATCCTATATATTCAATAACAACTGCCACTTGGGTAGGCAGGGCAAGTGTATACCCTAGAAATGTACTCCAACCGTTAATGAGTCCAACTAATGTTCCATGACTTCTTGCAGGATAGTAAGCAACGCCACCAGCTCTTGGCCACATTGATCCTAACTCTACATACACAAATGCAATTGGTAAAATAAGTAGTAGAGCAATGGGCCATGCAAGGATACCAGCGGGTCCACCATATGCAAGAACATAAACTGGCACAAATGCAACGGCAGAGCCAAAAATTGCACCTACGGTTAGCAACACCACATGCCAAAAGTTGAGTTCTTTACGGTAGTTTCCTTCTCCCTTCAAGGGGAGTTCAGTCTTCTCATAGCCTTCATCAACCAAGTGTACCACCTTATATATTTTACTTGCCAAAAATGTAACGAGTCGCTAATACTTAATTATTATGGAGCTTTTCCAAGAACCTCCAACAAATCCCTTTTACATGACCTCGTGATCAATATCCATGACCCTTTATTTCACCGGATTATCAGAACTATACAGGGAGATTGAGGCACTTGGTGATCCATTGACCGGTATATCAGATCGCATTGACTTTGAAAGGATCAGGCTAATATTGCCAGATCTCCATGAGAATGATACAGAGAAGAGTGGAAGGCCGAACTATGATCCCGTCCTAATGATTCTGGATGAACCTTCCGGGGGCCTTTCTCCAGTCTATGTTGAGAAGATCATAGATTCCATGGCAATGCTTAAAAAATCTGGTAAGTCAATACTTCTGGCAGAACAGAACGTTGAGTTTATAACTCTAGCAGATAAATTGTATGTAATGGATTTTGGGAGAATTTCTTTCTCTGGAAATCCCAATCAAGCCGTTCAGGATGATGCAATAAAGAAAGCCTATTTCAATTTATGAGGGCATTCTTAGGAATTATCCTCATAACAAAAATGGAATTCATACCATTTAAATAGCCTATTGTGGACATCATAAGATTTCACGCTACCTAGAACCCAGATCCGAGACGTTTCCCGAGGACATCGCTCCTCTGTTTGCAGGCATGCTAAGAATGACTAATCGGAATTGCGCATAAATGCTGTTTCATCCAGTAGAAATTAATTCAACGACATTGACGATGAACCAGCTCACTGCCTGATGAGTTTCTGAATTCCCGAGCCGTACTGTGCTGCCTTCTTAGGAATCATTGCCAGATCTACTGGATAACCAAGGCATACGGCTGCCTGCCTGAGCATGAGTTTATTTGTGTTCCCCCTTATATTCTGTTCTCTCTGGGCTCCTTCCATAACCCTGAGGATTTCAGGAATCAGGTATGGTGTTACAAGCTTCTTTCCCATGATGCTGGCCAGCCTTGCTTCCCTGGGAAGTGTCGAACTGTAAAGTTTTTTCATGTGTGCCTCATTGGTGAGGTCAGGATTATCAATGAAGCGCCTGTATCCGTAAAACAGTTCATCAGATCCCTGTCCGGTAACAAGGTATTCTTCGTCAATACTGTCCAGAAGGATGGCAAGAACAACCTCATAGCCCATATCTGATTCTGAGATTCCAGGGTCTGCCTCACGTACCATTTCCCTGTATTTTTTTATGTCCAGCCCACTGGGATCGATGTGTGTGAACTTGAATCCCAGGCGTTCAGACACCATTGTTGCATTGGAGAGGTCTCTTGATCCTGGAACGCTTACATTGTAAGGGTGAAGCCTGTTTCCAGCTATGAAATTGATGAGTGAACTGTCTATGCCCCCGGAAAATCCAAGGGCCGAATCAGGTGGAATTATGTCAGGAAATGTTTCCCGAATAATTTCTGCAAGCTTCCTGGAAAAAGGGTCTTCGCATCGGATGGAATCCATTGCCCGCCCTATTCGATCTGATTATATAATTATGAATACTATCTAACCCGTGGATTACGTTCCAGATACTTCAGTGATCATTGATGGCAGGTTTACTTCATTTCTTTCCCGGCAGTCGGAATGCAGAGTGATACTTTCTGAAGCCATGATGTCGGAGGTGGAGCATCAGGCAAATGAAGGAAAGTCAATAGGTTTTGCGGCCCTTGAGGAGCTGAAAAAAATCAGGAAAATGGCTGATGATGGCATTATCTATGTGGAAATACAGGGTCGCAGGCCGGCAGACTGGCAGATAAAGCGGGCCAAGAGCGGCGAGATTGACGAGATCATCAGGATGGTGGCATTTGAGAATGATGCAACTCTTGTTACCGGAGACCAGATACAGAGGGATATTGCTCTGATAAAGGGCATCAGGGTTGAATATATTGCGCCAGATACGAGGGAACCAAAGAACATCGAGGAATTTTTTGATGAGATAACAAGTTCGGTCCATCTCAAGGCAGAAATGGAACCCGTCCTCAAGAGGGGTCCTCCCGGAGAAATCAAGTATGAGAAGCTCCACTACAAAATAACAAGGGGAGACCTTGAGGAAATAGCCAACCATATTGTGAAGAGAGGCAGGAACGAGGATGATTCATTCATTGAGATGGACGCACGGGGAGCAACCGTCATCCAGCTCCACAACATACGTATAGTCATAACAAGACCTCCTTTTTCCGATGATCTTGAGATAACTGCAGTGAGGCCCATTGTAAAACTCTCCATTGATGACTACAAATTAAGGCCTGAGCTTCTGGAAAGGCTGAAAAACCAGGCAAACGGAGTTCTTGTGGCAGGAGGTCCCGGGGCAGGCAAGAGCACATTTGTCCAGGCACTTGCGGAATACCTCAGTTCACTTGGAAAGGTGGTGAAGACCATGGAAAGGCCAAGGGACCTGCAGGTCTCAAAGGAAATCACACAGTACACGGGGCTTGAAGGGTCCATGGAAAAGACCGGTGACATTCTTCTTCTTGTGAGGGAGGATTATACGGTTTTCGACGAGATGAGAGTGACAAACGACTTTCATGTGTATTCCGATCTCAGGCTGGCAGGCGTGGGCATGATAGGTGTTGTCCATGCCACCCGCGGCATAGATGCAATCCAGAGATTCATTGGAAGGATAGAGCTTGGGATGATTCCACAGGTTGTGGACACAATCATATTCATCGAAAGGGGAGCCGTTGCATCAGTCCTGGTTACGCAGTACTCTGTCAAGGTTCCAAGCGGAATGCAGGAGGAGGACCTTGCGCGTCCCGTGATAGAGGTCAGGGATTTCTTCAGCCAGGCAACTGTCTTCGAGATTTACACATTCGGGGAACAGATCGTGGTGGTGCCGGTCCAGAAGAGCCCTGAAAGAGGTTCTTTCTTCAAGCTTGCAGAGGATCGCATAGTCCAGGAGATAAGGCGCATCACCGGCTCGGGAAGAGTTGTGGTGAAGATGGTAGGGGAGAACAGGATACTTGTCCAGGTGGATGAAGCAAGCATTTCCCGTCTTATAGGCAAGAAGGGCGCAACAATCTCAGAACTGGAGAAGCGCCTCGGTGTGAGAATAGAGGTTGAACCTCTTGAGGAATCCCAGGAGGAGCAGAGGCAGGAAGCTTACACCGAGATCAAGAACAGGATAATCTACCTGACCGTTGGCGAGCCTAACATGGATGTAAGGTTCTACGTAGACAACATACTTGTACTCCAGGCGAAGAGTTCCAACAAGGGGATTGTGAGGATAAAGATAGCCAGCGATACAGGTGCTGCCCTCTACAACTACATAAAAGAAGGAAAGAAGATATTCTTCTCGCCGGCAAGAAGATAAGAAACAGGACGCCCATCAATTTGGCGACCTGGCGGAGGTGGCAGGAGGCAGGTTTCTTGTGGAATAGTAGTACACAAGCAGGAAGAAGCCTGCAAAGAAAGGCAGGAGGAACAGATCGTCTATGGCTCTCACTGATTCAATGTACCAGAACAGTGAGAACGACAGCAGCAAAGCAGATACTGCCACCTTCATGTTTGCCTGCTTGACCTTCCTTATCTGGCTCCTTAGTATGTATGCTGCCGCAACAACTGCCACGATGCCTATAACAAGCCCCATAAGGGTCGAATCGTAATTCTCAGGAAACAGGGCTACAAGGACAATGGCGGCCTCAAATGCCTCCACAACTCCCACGGAGAACGCTGTGCTCGCAACGCTCCTGCCCGTATCGCCATGTCCTCCGGGCGGAAAGCCGATGCGCTGGAACTTCATGGATCGCTTTGCGCTTTTCATAAGCCGCTGGCCGAAATACAAAAGTAGAGTTGCAGATGCAATCCTGACGTAGAAAAGCGGGAACAGTGCAATGAAATTTCCCGCAACGGCAGTGGGAATAAGGATTACAATTACCCCAAGGGCAACTGCAAAGAAAGGAATGTTTGACCTTGAATCTCCATGCAGTGCAAGAGCCACAGCCGATGCTTCGGACATCTCGAGAAGCGTTATTCCAAGGGCAGCAAGCAGGATGGCAGGTTCAATAAACATCTCATCTTGTGATTGGCCGGGAATATGAATAATTTTCTACATGTTAGCGGCAATTCCGGGAAAACCCGCATAGCTCCTGCCTCATGTCACTTTATTATGCGTATATTAGCTGCCGCGTTGCTCCACTGAAATTATTTTTGCCTGTTCAGGGAAAGCATTTAAGTAGGGATGGCATAACAAGAAGGGAAGATGGGGCTAAGCAAAAGAGATTTGACCAGGAAGAAGAAGAGTCTTGAGATGAAGCTTGAGGAGCTTGAGGCGAGGGCAAAACACAATCCCATGAACAAGGAGCTTCAGGCAGAGATCGCCGACCTGAAGAAAAAGATCGAAAAATCCTGATTGGTCTCCTGCCCGTAATTATTTTCGAGGGCGAGAAGGTTGCTCGCATAAGTTAAATATTATCATTTAATAGCGTGAAAAAGGTACTTGACACAGTGATAGCATGGTTTACATAGGAATTATTGGAGGAAGCGGACTCTACAATCTCATTGAAAATCCAAAATCTTTTGATATAGAGACCCCATACGGCAAACCCTCAGCCCCAATTGAGGTAGGAAAGATCAATGGCGTGGAAGTGGCTTTTGTCCCCCGCCACGGCAAAAAGCACACCATCCCGCCGCACAAGGTGAATTACAGGGCCAACATATGGGCACTTAACAGCCTTGGTGTGAAGAGAATCATAGGGGTGAATGCTGTAGGTTCCCTGAAGGAGGAACTTGCTCCTGGCCATGTCGTTATACCCGATCAGTTCATCGATTTCACCAGGAAGAGGGAGCTTACCTTTTACGACGGCCCTGAAGTATACCACATATCCATGGCAGACCCATTCTGCCCTGAAATGAACAGGGAGATTTTCGAGGTTTCAAGGAAGATAGACCGGAATTCCCATATGGGCGGGTCATATGTGACCATTGAAGGGCCAAGATTTTCCACAAGGTCTGAATCCAAGATGTTCCGCCAGTTTTCAGATATAATCGGCATGACTCTAGTTCCTGAAGTCAACCTGGCAGATGAAATGTCAATGTGTTATTCCGTCCTGGCAACTGTCACTGACTATGATGTCTGGTCGGAAACACCGGTTGAGGCAGCAGAAGTCTTCAGGATCATGAAGGAAAACGAGGATAAGGTTACCAGAATAATCATGGAATCATTACCAATAATAAATTCAGAGAGGCATTGTCACTGTAAAGATCGCCTTAAAGATGCAAAAGCGTGAGGAAACCAGAATGAAAGTAAAGTTTTTAGGAGGAGCAGAAGAAGTTGGCAGGCTGGCAATAAAGTTCCAGGATGATAGCACCAGGTTCATGGTGGATTACGGAGTGGTTCCAGAGAAGCCTCCGCAGTATCCAATGCCCTACGAGCCCGTAGACGGCATATTCATAACGCATGCACACCTGGATCATATAGGCGCACTGCCGGTGTGTTATCATGGGGATAAAGCAAGCCTGTACACAACCACAATGACAGCTAACAGCATGGAACCGCTGTTGAACGATTCCATCAAGATAATGGATCTGGAGGGCTACCCCAAGAGGTTTGACGTTACAGATATTGATACCATGTTTGAATCGCTGACCGCAGTGCACTATGAGGACACGGTCCAGGTGGGGAAGTACTATGCCACACCGCACTCGGCAGGCCACATACCGGGATCTTCCACGTGGCTTTTCGAGAACAGCAAGAAGATCCTTGTTACTGGAGATCTCTATACAAGGGATTCAAACCTTCTGGTAGGCGGGAAGCCTGTGAAGGCTGACATACTTGTGATGGAGAGCACATATGCCGGGAAAAACCACGAGGACAGGCAGCAGGTCATCGCAAGGCTCAAGTCCAGGATAAAGGAAGTTGTCGATAACGGAGGCAAGGTCATACTTCCGTCCTTCGCACTTGGAAGGACGCAGGAACTCATCATGATTCTTGCAGACCTTGGCTACAGGATAGCAGTCGACGGCATGGGCAACCTCATAACAGGCATATACCTCAATACGCCAGGATACCTGAGATCAAGGGGAGAGTTCAGGCGCAAGGTTGGCCGTGTACGCCAGGTTAGGGGCAGGAGGATGAGGGAAGCAGCCCTGGAGAACGACGTCATAATAACAACCTCCGGAATGCTGGACGGAGGCCCTGTCCTTGGCTATATCCAGAAGCTTGCCGATGATGACAAGAGCGCAATATTCCTGACGGGATACCAGGTGGAGGGCACAAATGGAAGGAGCCTTGTTGAGACAGGGACAATAAACATTGCGGGCGTACCGCTGAGGCCAAGCATGCAGGTGGAATTCTTCGATCTGTCCGCCCACGCCGGCCATGATGATCTTATCTCATTTGCCAAGGCAGTGAGCCCCGAGAAGATAATCCTCTGCCATGGGGAAAGCAGGGAGAAGCTACTGGACGATCTCTCTGAATTCGAAGTGATCCTCCCC
>JAKAQT010000057.1 GCA_021819605.1 Thermoplasmata archaeon | reverse complement strand
CAGCACTGGCGAATGATGGGTCAGGTGTGTCAATGAAGAACCAGAATGGGGATATCGTTCCAAGTTCCTCACCCATGAACAGCATCGGGATATAAGGTGAAAGTATGGCGGCTGCAGCCATGGCCATGGAAGCATCCAGACCCGCATAGGAAGTGGGCCTCTGGGATCCCGGCCTGTTTCCCACCTGGTCATGGTCCTGTGCAAAGACAACCAGCTGGTCATTCCTGTACCTTCTGTCACTGTATCCTCTGTTCCTGTGGAGAAAACCTGAATATTCTCCTGAATAAATGAAACCATGACGGAATGCCTCCACCACCTGCTCCGGTTCGCCGTAATCTGAATAATATCCCTGCTTTTCGCCTGTGGCAATTGCATGGACAGAGTGGTGAAAATCGTCACACCACTGTGCATCAAGGCCATATCCGCCCATTTCCATACCCTGTATTACACGGGGATTGTTCATGTCGCTTTCCCCTATTATCAATGGCTTCTTCCCGGTGCGGGCAAAATGCTTCTTTACGGCCCGGGTTAGATCAGCAAGAAAATGAGTGGGAGAATTGTCCACAATGCCGTGGATTGCATCAAGCCTGAGGCCGTCTAAGCCGTATACGTCTAGCCAGTAGATGGCATTCTGTATGAAGAAGGCACGGACGTAGTCAGACCATTCACCGTCAAAGTTCAGTGCTTCTCCCCATGGCGTCATGTATCTGCCTGAGAAGAATGGACCAAATTCTGCAAATATGTTGCCCCTGGGCCCAATGTGATTGTACACGACATCCAGTATCACAGATAATTTCATTGAATGGGCTCTTTCCACCAGTTCTCTCAGGTCGTCAGGAGTACCGTAAGTGTTATGCACAGCATATGGAAATACGCCGTCATAACCCCAGTTCCAGCGCCCCTCAAACTGCGATACCGGCATGAGTTCGATTGCACTCACACCAAGGTCTGCAAGGTGCCGGAGCCTTTCGCCCACCCCTGCAAAGGTGCCCTCGGGCGAGAATGTCCCGATGTGCAGTTCATATATTATCGCCGATGGCATGTGAATATTCACGAACTCCATGTCATTGTGAAGTGAATGTGGTATCACCCTAGAAGGCCCGAAAACGCCATCCGGCTGGAATCTTGAAGCGGGATCCGGAAGCGGTGCTCTGCCGTCAATGGAGATCATGTAGTCATCGGCTTGATCTTTCCAAGGCATGTGAGCTTCCCATATGCCAAACTCATCCCTTGAAGCATTGATTCTTTCCTTGTCTGAAATGATCTCCAGGCGGGCGGCAAAGGGTGCCCATGTTTTAAAAGTTATCTCTGATCCCTTTATTGAAGGCCCAATATCCATGTATGTCAGGCTGGGGAAATTCTTCTTCCATGCACTCATATCAACTCGATCTCCGCAGAATAACAGCCGGCACATTATCAATAACCTGTCCTGGCTTTAATTCCCCGGATATGGTGAGTGTGCGGCCCGAAATGAGATCAATGTACTTTCCCCCAAAGCCGTCCGGAAGAATTATTTTTGTGTCCTCAAGCTTGCCAGGATCCAGCGTACTGGCTTCTGAGGTAATTTCTGAAAACCACCGGAGGGCCACAACTATGATGAGTTCACTTCCATAGGTCATGCAGTACGGCATAACAGTTTCACTGTGATCCCCTGATACCTGAAGTGCTTCCATTTTCCCATTTTCAATAACATGGGAAAGTTCTCTTCTGATTGTTGAAAGCACAGCTATCATCCTTGACTTAAGTAACGGGAAATCATATCCTTCCAGCGGTTTCAAAGGCATTTCAGCTGTTTTTTCAAAGTTTTCAGCAAGCCTGTTAAAATTAACTTTTTCCCTGTTGTCAGGATCTGTGAAATGGACGTTAATGAATTCTGTACCCTGGTAAAGTGCAGGCACTCCCGGCAGCATGAATCTCAGGACCAGCATGGAAATGGAATTATAATGTCCCAGGTCCCTGCATTTCTCTGCCATTTCTGTTCCGGCTTCCCATTTTCCTGACTCGAGGAGATTGATTATGATTTTTGCAAACTTCCATGCATTGTCCTCATATTGAACATTCGGATGCTTCCATGTTGTTGAGACCATGGATTCCCTCATGGCCTTGATGATCTGTGCCTCTATTTCCTTCCTGTAGTCTGTGTAATGATCTGCTGATCCATGGGATGCCAGGATAAGCTGTGATCTGTAGTACAGGTGCTCATGTGCCCTATGGTTCATTATGAAACGGGGGTCTTCACGTGATTTAAGGTCTTCCAGGATTCTGAAGAAAAGGTCAGGATATTCCGATATGACCAGACCGGAATTCCTGAGGTCCTCTCCAAATTTTGTATCATGAGTTGATCCCTCGTTGAGGGAAAATGGCAGATTCCTCCTCTCCCTTATGAATTCCATAAATCCCTTCCAATCGGGAATATCTGCCTCTGGTGTCCAGCCCACCTCATTCATGAATATCAGGGGATTATAGGAAAAGAAAAGCCTGTCCTCTAAATTTTTGGCCATCAGGGCCCCGGAAAACTGCTGGAGCCTCAAGACTGCGTTTGTACAATGCCTGCAGTTACTGGAAACGTGATCTGAAAGCACCCGCGATATGGACCCATCGCTTCCGTCTTCACATTTCATGAGGTGTCTGGCAATTTCTGCGGTATGGCCAGACGTGGAATACGTCCGGTATTTTTCAAAGGATGTTAGAATGTCAACAACTGTTTCTCTTATTTCGGAATAGCTGTATTCGTACCCATGCTTCAGTACAAGGGAATCATAAATGGGCCAGGACAGGTTGTCCACATCTCCTGAAAACTCTTGCTGGATGAAATCCCGCTTGTAGCTCAGCAGAACACCTTGGATGTTATCATATCCTGGCACACTGGAACGGAATCCATCCTGAAGCTTATGATAGCCCCCGGTATCTGCATAAAGAGCATTGATCATTCCAAGAAAGTCATAACCTGTGGTACCGTGGATTTCAATGGATTCCGGAAGCCTCTCTCCCGGAATAAGCACTTTCTCTGCCAGAATGACCTTTTCAGGCAATGCTTTTCTCAGAAATCTGACATAGCCTGATGGGTCATACAGGCCATCCAGATGATCGATCCTGACACCCTTCACACAGGAAATACTGGAAAGCTCAATGATCTTCCTGTGAGTGAATTTGATGACATTCATGTTCTGCGATCTTATGGCAACCAGGCCGTTGACGGCGAAGAAACGCCTGTAATTAATGCGCTTTGATGCGTACTGCCAGAATACCGGCTTTAGTGGGAGTTCCCTGATAATCTCCTCCAGTAAGCCAGTGTCGCTGATCTCACTTTCCGGCAGTGAATCACTGATCTCTCCCACTTGGTCTTCCACAACATTTTCAAAGCCAGCACTGGCATTTATCTCAGGCATTTTCCGGAGTGGGATATCCATTGAATCAACATGCAGGACAGGGATTGGCCCGGGTGTTATGCTTACCCTGTGCTGATTCACCAGAGAAATGAGGCTCTGGGGCAGGAATGGAAAGATCACGGCATTATGGGGTGAGAAAGGATTCCTGAATGTGTCAAAAAGCCATCTGAACTTTCTCGTTCCATCAATGAAGGCTGCCTCCACGTAGGGATTTTCAGGAGTGTATGCCATATGATTGGGGACGATGTCCAGCAATACACCGAGACCCAGAACAGAGCAGCTGGCACAGAAATTCAAGAAGGCACTTTCGCCTCCCAGTTCCGGATTCACCTGGGCGAAGTCCGTTGCATCATAGCAGTGGTTGCTGCCGGCTACTGCCTTCATAATAGGGGACAGATACACATGGGATACACCGAGAGTTCTCAGGTACGGCAGAATCTTCTCCGCCTCACTGAAAGGAAAATCCCTGTTGAGCTGAATCCTGTACAAAAGCTGCATATTTCCATCCGACACTAAATCAGCCTTCCTGAAATGCAAGTCTGATGGTAAATTCTGACATTTGCTGTTTCATAGAATCTCCTGTATTACCGCAGCCGCATCAAGGTTCAATAGATAATTGTTGCCTGGAAGCTTCTGCGGCAACCCGTCTATGGAGGGAGTGTTTGTGTCTGCGTATATTTCCCATCCCTTCTCGCTGGAAGGAAGAATAAAGTTCACCGGCTCGGAAGAGGAATTGAAGATCAGCAGGAGGTCTCCGCCCGTGACTATATCGTCCCTGTATGATATCTCTCGTGTCTCCCTTCCGGAAAGCCGTACCATGAGCGTGTGCAATGAGGGATCGTCCCACATCTCGCGGGTAATCTCTGTGCCGACGGGAGTCAGCCACTGTATTTCAGCCCTGCCTGTAGCAGGATTGGGTGTGTTCCGGAAGAAATTTCTCCTCCTCAGTACAGGGTTTGATCTCCTCAGGTGAATGAGATGGCGTGTGAATTTAAGCAAATCATTCCTCTCCGTGTCAAGATTCCAGCTATACCAGCTCATCCCGTTGTCCTGGCAGTATGCATTGTTGTTTCCCCTCTGTGTCCTTCCAATCTCGTCACCACCCAGCAACATTGGTACGCCCTGTGAAACAAGCATTGTAAAGATGAAGTTCTTCATTCTGCGAAACCTCCTTCCAGTGATTTCAGGATCTTCTGTTTCTCCTTCCACCCCGAAATTATAGCTGTAGTTCTCGTCAGTTCCACCCTGAAAAAGTTCCCCATTTGCCTCGTTGTGCTTACTGTTGTATGAGACAAGGTCATACAGGGTAAATCCGTCGTGGGATGTTACAAAGTTTATGCTTGAGTGCGGTCTTCTTCCATCCTCCTCGTAGAGATCGGGCGAACCGGATATTCTTGTGGCAAATTCAGCAAGCGTTCCGTCATCGCCCCGCCACATCCTCCTGACCAGGTCCCTGTATTTACCGTTCCATTCTGCCCACTTGGGCGGAAAATTACCAACCTGGTATCCACCCGGCCCCACGTCCCAGGGCTCTGCTATGAGTTTCATTGTTGAAATTACCGGATCCTGGTGAATGGTGGCCAGAAATGGTGAAAGCATATTCACGTCATAGAGCTCACGCGCCAGAGTCGATGCCAGGTCAAATCTGAAGCCATCTACCTGCATTTCGGTTGCCCAGTACCTCAGGCTGTCCATTATGAGCTGAAGTACCTGTGGGTTTCTCGCGTCAAGGCTGTTTCCTGTTCCTGTGAAATCAGAATAAAGCCTGGGATTCTCAGGATCAAGAATATAATATGTTGTATTGTCAAGCCCCCTGAAGCTCAGGGTTGGGCCAAGATGATTTCCCTCTGCCGTATGATTGTAAACCACGTCAAGGATGACCTCAATCCCGTTCTCATGAAACTTCCTGACCATGTTCTTGAATTCCTGTACCTGCGTCCCCGGAGGACCGGAAGAGTAGCGTATGTCCGGAGCAAAAAAACCAATGGTGTTGTAGCCCCAGTAATTCACAAGGCCGGAATCAACCAGCATCTTTTCGTCCACATGATGGTGCACGGGAAGGAGCTCCACAGAGGTTATGCCAAGGTCCTTCAGGTACCTTATCATGGGATCGGATGCAAGACCTGAGTATGTCCCTCTGATCTTTTCGTCAACTTCAGGATTTGTGATTGTGGCTCCCCTTACATGGGTCTCATATATGATTGTCCTGTTCCAGGGGTGCCTTGGTTTCTCAACACCATTCCAGTTGTAACTTGAATCAACAACTATTGATTTTGGCACGTACCTTCCATCTGGTGTTGTATCGATCTTCAGGTCTTTTTCCTGGGAATTTATGTCATATGGAAAAATGCTGTCATTCCATTTCACAACACCGCTCAGCGCTTTTGCATACGGATCAATGAGAAGTTTGCTTCCATTGAATCTCAGTCCTTTCTCCGGATCATATGGTCCATCTGCCCGATAGGCGTACAGCTGCCCGGGACGAAGGCCCGACACAAAGCAGTGCCACACATGCGCATCCTGCTCCTGCATCCGGATCGTTTCTGCAGGATCGCCGTCTTCCCTGTCATAAAGTTCCAGAAAGATTTCGCTGGCATTTTCTGAATAAATGGCAAAGTTCACTCCGCCATCAACCATGGTGGCGCCAAGGGGGTATTCACTCCCTCTCCTCACCCTTTCAGCATTTTCCATCATATACCAACCTTATCCGTTTTACACTGATTTTTTGGAGCTGCCGGTTCCACTCAGCGTCTCAACAAGTGCACGGGCAGGAATGATTATCCAGTCAGGCCTGTTGTTCATCTCATAGTTTGCTTCGTATACAGCTTTCTCAACCTCATAATAAGCTGCAGTATTCATGAACTCCTGGAAGTCCCCGGGAATGGTGGGGAGCCCACTGGATTTCTGGAAATACGTCCTAAGAAAAACTTCACGCAGATTCAGGGATACTTTCCTGGTCTCCCCGGCGAGATCATTGTCTGCCCTGGAATAGAAGCTTAAGGCGTAGTCAATTGATCGCGTCATTCCTGCAACATCCTTCAGAACGCATCCAAGAGCTGATCTCTCCGTTTCTCCCCTGAGGGGCTCACCCTCGAAGTCTATGATTATTGGCCCACGTTCTGTCCTGAGTATCTGGCCCAGATGAAGATCGCCGTGAAACCTGATCTTCTCCACCTCATACAGGGGGGAGAAGTCGAAATTATCAACAAAATTTCTGATAAGGTCATAGAAATCAATGCTGTCGTATATTCTTCCATTGATTGACAGGGAAATTGATGTCCTGCGTATTGCAGATGCAAGATCCATGTATCTCCGTTTAATCCGGTTTATGTCACCGGATGTGAAGCGTTCATGGCCGAAACCCGGATCATTTATGCTGAAAAGAGCCCTGTGCATTTCTGCAACTGTTCCTGCAAGCTCGTTGACAGCAGAGGTAATTTCCCCAACTATATCTTCAACCACAGCTTTTCCGCCATGGGTGAATCTGCCAATCAGATCATTGCTCAGTTCAAGAAAATAGTGCCAGTAATCGCCATCATTCTGGACATTCTCCTGGATGGAAGCCACGGAGAGCAGAGGGTCCGGTTCATGGATCAGCTGTGCAATTGGCCTGGGTATATTTCTGAAATGCGTTTTTGTGTAGAGCTTGACCGGAACCGTGAAGTCCGGATTACGGGGCGATATGGGCCTGCGAAACACCTTGCATATGTATCTGTCTCCCACGGTGAATGAGGAATTTGACTGCTCCACGTTCAGTGGCGTTATCACGGGATGCGTTGCCATATATGACTGGAATTCTTCTGCATATGGACCCCGGATCGCTATTCGGCCCCTGGAGCCTGAAATAGCGTCATCCGTGGCAAGGAGTGACATGAATGAAGATATGCTTCCGTTCTCCACTGCGTCTGAATACTGGCCTGAATCGCAGGCTGATGGAGTTATGACAATGGTGGATCCGCCTGATGTTGTGCTTATGTCAACAATTACAATGGCAGATTCGCCCTCCTCCATAGTGTCCGGGACTGCATCCACAAGGCGGGCATCCACTATGGAATCAGACTTGAACGGAAACCACCTCTTAGTCTTCAGCTGTGCAAGCATCCCGATCAGTGCAGACCTGTCAAGGGCAGATGAAAGGTGAACAGTGTTATGCGGTGTCATTTGGGCCCTCCATGATCAGCCAGAAATATGAATGCCGGGGCATGGTGAAGAAGTATGGCAGCTCACCTATGTCCGGAAACCTCACGGAGCTTATTGTCTCCCGGAGATGCCATCCGTTGAATTCTGAGAGGTCAAGCCTGGTGAAGCCGGGTTTTCTTCCAAGGTTGTAGACGCATAGCATGCGCTGTCCCTGGTATTCCCTTATGAATGCAAGTATCTGCTTGTCTTCGGCCTTAAGGAACCTTATTGAGCCACGCCCCAGCACCTGGGAATTCTGCTTCCTCACAATGATTATGCGCCTGAACCAGTTAAGGAAGGACGTTGGTAGCCGTGACATGGAATCCACGTTGAAGCTTTCATAATGATAATTGGGATTTGTTATTACCGGAGAATAAAGTGCCTCAGAATCTGCCCTTGAAAAACCGGCATTCCTGTCATAAGACCACTGCATGGGTGTCCTCACGCCATTCCTGTCGCCAAGATATACGTTGTCTCCCATGTTGATCTCATCACCATAATAGAATATTGGAGACCCCGGAAGGCTCATGATGAGAGCATGCAGAAGTTCTAGCACATATCTGTCATTGTCCACAAGCGGCGCAAGCCTCCTCCTTATTCCAAGGTTCAGCCTCATCTTTGGAAGCTTTGCATATTCCTTGAACATGAGGTCTCTCTCCTCATCCGTGACCATTTCCAGAGTCAGTTCGTCATGATTCCTGAGGAAAAGCCCCCAGTCACATCTTTCCGGTATGGGCAGGGTTTGCTTTATTATATTTACAATAGGGAAGGCATCCTCCTTTGCCAGTGCTATAAATACCCGGGGCATAAGAGGGAAATTGAAGTTCATATGGAACTCATCCTGGTTTCCGAAGTACGCCTTTGCGTCTTCAGGCCACTGGTTCGCCTCAGCAAGAAGAATGCATCCAGGATATTCCCGGTCTATCATCCTCCTGATCTCCTTGAAATACTGGTGAGTTTCCGGAAGATTTTCGCAGCTCGTGTCCTCCCTCTCAAAGAGATATGGCACAGCATCACACCTGAACCCGTCCAGCCCCTTATCGAGCCAGTACCTGATCACATTCATCATTTCCTCCCTGACCTCAGGATTGTCATAGTTGAGATCAGGCTGGTGGCTGTAGAACCTGTGCCAGTAATACTGCTTTGAAACCGGGTCCCATGCCCAGTTGGAGGTTTCAGTATCAACAAAGATGATGCGGACACCCCTGTATTTTTCAGGATCATCAGACCAGACAAACCAGTCCCTCCTGGGATTGTCCCTGCTTGATCTGGCTTCCCTGAACCACTCATTCTGATCCGACACATGGTTGAGAACCAGATCTGCAATGACCCTGATACCGCGTGCATGAGCCTCCGAGACGAAGCGCTCGAAATCCTCCACGGTTCCATAGTCAGGCAGAATTGAGTAGTAGTCGCTTATGTCATAGCCGTCATCCTTCAGGGGCGACTTATAGAAGGGGAGGAGCCATATGCAGTCCATCCCTATGCTCTTGATGTAATCAAGCTTCATTGTGAGCCCGTTGAAGTCCCCTATTCCATCGTCATTGGAATCAAAGAAACTTCTCACCGGCACCTCATAGAATGAGGCGTCCCTGAACCAGAGTTCGTCATCGCTTTTCAGCATCCTACTCCCTCACCAGCACATGTGCAGGCCTGTATTCCGGTACAAGTCTCACGTAGTTATATTCATTATGCCAGCAGTATTTTTCTCCGGTGATCATGTCCTGCACATCGTATCCGGCACAGTCAGAGGACCTGACCCAGTCGGGCGGCACCTGCACCATTGCATCACAGGTCTCATATGGATTTATGTTCACAACCACCATAACAGATGGCACCCCT
>JAKAQT010000056.1 GCA_021819605.1 Thermoplasmata archaeon | reverse complement strand
TGTGTCGAATACTGCAGGAAGTGACATTTCTCCCTTTATTTCTCCATCTGTATCATATAAGTTTACTTTCAGTTTAATCACCCTGCTTTGATTCCTTGGAGACGTAGCTTATTGTCAGGTTCTCCACCGACGGAGTTTTCTGCCTGGCTGGGTCTCTGAATTTGATAAGCCTCTTTGCAGCCCCGGGAACTGATCCGTGGATTAGAACATATTCTGTTCTCACAAGACCGTAATTGGTGAAGCCGCCTTTGACGTTAATGTCCTGATCTCCCTCGTTTTTTGAATACCTGAGAATTCTGATGTTGTGTGCTGTTCTCTGATGAGTACCAATCTGTCCGGCCTGCGGTACAGTGTTCCTCACCCAGTCAGGATGCCACGGACCAAGGGTACCTATCATTCTCCGGTGCTTCCTGTTCTTTGTTGGAAGCAGCTTCACGCCAAATCTCTTGACGTGACCCTGAAATCCTTTACCTTTTGTGACTCCTATAACGTCTGCAAAATTTCCTGCCTTGGAAAAGTCGGAGAAATGAAGCTCTTTGCCGAGATGCTCTTCAGCATAAGCCATCCTTGCTTTGACGTCCCCGCCTACGATCCTCACTTCAAAGATATCGGGCACCTTGGATGGTACTCCGCTTACCAGCTTCGGATTCGTGTGAACTATGAACCTAACTTCGGAAACCTCGGTTACCATTGGAGGATCTTTCTTTTCCGTCTGTTTTGTAATTCTTCTGAAAATTTCTTTGTCCTGGTTTTCCGCCCATTTTTCAGAAACTATTGACAGGCCAAGTTCTGTTTCATCATAATACCTTATACCGGCGACTGTCAGAGGCGGAACTTCAACCACAGTGACCGGAGCAGCTATTGTTTGACCGGCTGTGGTGCTGAATTTTCTATAATCAGTCATTTCCACGTGTGTCATTCCGACCTTGTATCCTGCAAATGCCTGAATCCTGACATTTCCATCTACCTCAGGCCAGCTCCTGATATCGCCTTGCATTCTCTTCGAACGTACCCTAGGGTAGTATCCCATAGACCCCCGTCTGGGGTGATGCGGTGTTGCCATTTTTTTATCACCTACGACCGTTACACATAGGAGTTGGACAGAATTTTGCCAACTTCACTGGGATGCGATTATTGCATTGCCCATTGTGTATGGTTAAAGTATCGGGTTAACCTAAAAAGCTATTTAAATGTTTATTGAAGCAAATTTCTGCTTGGCACGATAAGTTATAAATGCTGATTAAATATTCGGAATGGCTGGGTCCGTAGCTTAGCTAGGTAGAGCGATGGACTCTTAATCCATAGGTCGGGGGTTCGAACCCCCTCGGACCCGCATGTCCCTATTTAATTTCGTGAGCTGTTTCATTAATTGTTTTTTTGGCAGATATGGAAATGAGGTCTATCATGGTTTTGAATGCATGGTAAGTTAGCATTGGGTCAGCTTTAAAGGATTTAGATTTTATTGAAAAACATCAGGATTATGAAGCGGAATAATATATACAAATGTAAACATACGAAAGCACATGGTATCAAGCATTATCGCTTTAAGAATAGATGATAACACATCTGGTCTCATTGACAAATTAATAAAATATAAACTTGCTACCGGCAAGGCAGATGCCCTGAGATGGATAATGCAGAATGGGATGCAAAGCGCAAAGAAAACAGTAGAACGGAAGGAGAAAAGCCTTGCCATTATCAGAGTATGGAAGGAAAGAGGCCTTCCAGAGCTGCCTAATGACCTATCGGAAGGTTCTATAAAGGAATGGGATTAGACTGAATCATATTGATACAAATGTCATAATTTCATTTCTCAACAGTAGAGATACCATTCATGCAAGAGCAGGAAAAGTATTTGACAATAAAGGTCAATGAATACATCTACCCGATGACTGTTTCGGAGTCGAAATCTGTTGTTTCCTGGACAACGAATATGTGCGAGGATGTGAACAAAGCTTCTGTAGACTATTTACCTGAAATTAATGTTGCAATGCCTGAGGTAACTAACCTTGGACTGCCGCCATATTTGCCCACGGAGATGCAGCTCCTTTCATCCACCTGATTCAAACAGATTTAACTCAAAGAATTAGTTGAATAGCTTCTTTCAGGTAGTGCTCTTTGCCAGAATACACCAAATTAATTGGTTTGTTCAGTTCATTTGCATAAATTGCCAGGACTGCTATTTAATTCTTAATCTTATAATTCAACAGGTAAATATTGCAGTATATCTTCATGATTATGATAACAATGAAATTCGGAATAATCGGCCTTGGAAACCACGCAATAAACAGGGTAATGCCTGCAATTAAGTCCTCTGGAAACTCCATAACGGCCATATACAGCAGAACCCTGAAGAAGGCAGAGAAAGAGGGCACAGAATATGGAGCGTATGCATTCTCCGATCTGGACGAGTTCTTTTCCAGAGGAGACTTCGATGCTGTTTACATAGCATCTCCCAATTTTCTGCACTACGAACAGGCAAGATTATCCATGGAAAGCGGAAAGGATGTGCTGCTTGAGAAGCAGATGACGCTCAGCAACGGAGATGCCTCAGACCTGGTGGGTATATCTGCCAAAACCGGACGCCATCTTGCGGTGGGTTTCCACATGAGGTTCCATCCTGCCATCGTGGAAATCAGGAACATGATCTCCAGCGGAAAACTTGGAAAAATCACAATGGTTCATGGGACATGGGGTGGCCTATCACAGGGAACATCTGACAATCCGGATCGCAGATGGTGGACAGAAGATGAAAAGGTAGGTGGTGGTTCCGTTATGGGAACAGGCGTGCACGTTCTTGACACCATTAATTTTCTGCTTGGTGTCAGACCGGATAAAATCTCAGCATTCCGGCAGCCGGCAAAAGCCGTAATCGACACTACTGAATCAATATCAATGGAATATGGCAGTATTATGGCCCATGCCGTCTCTTCCAGAGCCATGAAGCATCCCAGGAATGATCTGGCAGTTTACGGGACCGAAGCAACCGCTGTGGCCAGGGATGTCTTTTCAACAACAGTGAATTCCGATCTGGAAATCGATGGAAAAGTCACCAGAACATTCAGGGATGGGAATATGTATGAGGATGAGGTCCGCGCTTTTGTTGAACTGGTAAGAGGTGAGAAGTCCAGAATAGCCACCGTGAAAGACGGTGAAGTTGTGGTAAAAACAGTGAACGCCGCTTACCTTTCCGATACAACGGGTAAGATAACAACACTCTGAAAGCCTAATTGGAGTGTTCGTTACCTCGTTCAGGCTTTTGACACCTTTTCTGCCCTGTATGCAAGAGCGAGCCGGAGGAACGGAAGCCCCTGAAACCGGTCAACGCTGAATCCTTTTGAGAATCTGTCAACCCGGGACATTCTTACGAACCAGAACATCATGAAGCGCACGTACTGCATGGCTTCGAAGATCTTTGCAGTGCCCGGGGACCTGCTTTCAGAAAGAAGTTTGCCCATATCCTGCTCCGTCTCAGGGCCCATGCACAGATCAATGAGAAACTGGTGCGACGGTGCAGGTTTTCCAGAAATAACTGAACCGGACAGATCGCTCACAAATTTCATCATTTTTCTGTAGTTGCCTGAAAAATTCCTATCGGAGAGGGCAAGTTCAGCAAGCCTGACAGAGAGCAGATTGGAATTCATGAAATACATCTCAACATCAGAATCGTAGCTTTCCACAGTATTGGAAATGGCACATTCAAAGGTCGGAAACTTCAGATTGTCTTCCATGGCTGATCAAAACATTCTACCTATTAAACGCATCTTTTCAATCTGCATTTCATTTTGTACGGCAAATACTAACACTCAGGTGAATGAGTAAAAATCACTACAAGGTATAAGTGTGTTAACTATGATAAATAATCATATATGGGAATATGTATATACATCCATGTAATTATATATTGATCGAAATGGCAATAACAGTTACTGCTCCCCTGTGGATTGGTATTTTCATTGGTGCCATCATAGGGGGATTTGCTGAACTGTGGGGAATATCAAATGCGGATGTTCTCCTGAAGCTGTCTAAATGGGAGGATCGGCTATTCATAAACTGTATTGCAATTGCAATGGGTTGGGGCTGTTCTTCTCTATGGGCTCTCAGCTTTTGGCCTGGGTTTTCACTTTGGCATAAAACCAGACTATGTGATGGGAGTGGCGCTAGGCGGAATTATCTTTGGCGTTGGCATAGCAATATCCGGCTACGTCCCGGGTACCGAGTGGATGGCTCTCGGGGAAGGAAGGAGAGAGGCGGTCTACGCGGTGGCCGGCGGGCTTCTTGGGGCAGCCTCATGGACACTACTGTACCAGACTTCCGTGGGCCAGTGGCTGGTAAACACATACAATTTTGGCCAGATATATCTGGGCGGCAAGGTTGGAACTGACCTTAAGATCGGCTTCCTGATTTCAATTGGATGGCTGGCGCTCATGTTGGGTATAGCCTATTTTCTGCCCAGGTACAAAGGGGGAAAGAGCTGCGTCTACATAGGGACGCACAAAAATTACCAGATGCCTGGCCCGGAGCTTGCAGAACACAAAGAAGCCACGGAGACCCTCATAGAGGGAAGTGCCATGCCGATTGGCCCCGATGATAAGCTGGCAAAGAACGCAAACCAGCACTGGGCACCCAACAACAACCTAAGATGGCTGCTCACCTTTGTTGGTGCCATCATTGGTGCAGTCGTGGTCCTTGAAATGTTCCTGCACCAGATATTTGGCGAGTCCACAACATACAGCTGGATGGTGGGATACCTCTGGCTTCCTACATACAACTACAGCAAGCTCGTCTTCTCAACAATAAGATGGGAGCCATTCAGCGACATAGGCACGCTTCTGGGCGCATTCATTGTCTCAATATTCGTCTCAAGGAGATTTCAGGCTTTCAACAGATGGGTTCCAAAGACCTGGAAGAAGAGATTCGGTGACAGCGAAATAAAGAGGGCGCTGGGCGTCTTCGGCGGGTCATTTATGGTATTATTCGGAGCAAGAATGGCCGATGGCTGTGCATCCGGGCACATACTTAGCGGCGACCTGCAGATGGCTGTCAGCAGCATTGAATTCTTCGTATTCGTGGCAATCAGCCTTCTGGTTGCAGGCTGGTTCATATATTCAAGAAAGGCAGGGGGGAATTAAAATGGAAGAAGAAAAAAGGGAAAGAAAAAGTGAAAAAGGAATCAAGAGCTTTGCAGGGCTCATGTCCTTACTGGTGGTGGTTGTTGCGGCTCTCACTGTCAGGGGATACAATGGTTACGATCCAAATCCCAACTCGGTTGCCATAACCGGATTTGTCATGATCGTGGCACTGCTCCTTACGGCAGTATGGTACCGCACCAAGTATCCGGGATATTCCAACGACGGGACAGAGGACTGAGACATTGGCAAAAATTCTCGTGCTTCTACTGACCGGAAAGGAAAACATACATGCGGAGATGGTTGCCTTCAACTTTGCCATAAATGCCGTGAAGAACGCCCACAGCACCCTGGAGTTCCTCTTCCTTGGCAGGGGCGTTCAGGCATTGAATTCCAGGCAGAAAAATTCTCCCCAGTTCCTTGAACAGATCGAGGGACTGAGGAGAGCGGGCTGCACTGTGAAAGCATGCAAGGTGAGCCTTGAATCAGAGGGGCTTGATGAATCCAGTATTTTTGGGAATATTGATCTCGTACTTGGCGGAGTGGAAGTCAACTCAAAAATTGAAGAAGGATTCAGCGTGATTTCCTTCTAAATTTATCATTTCTTTTCGAGTTATTCAGCGTTCTGGCATGAATGTGACAGCATTCCTGACGGTGCCAGGACCTTTCCATATTTTATAATAAGAGGTGAGCAATCACCAGAATGCCGCTGATGAGTATCATAAGGATCATGAAATATCCCGGATCGAAAGTTGCCATTGTGCCTGACATCGTCTCGGAGTTCCGCAGATCCGGAATGCAAAGGTTTGTGGATGTTTTTGGAGGATCAGGCCTGGTATCGCTGAACATCGGCGCCAGGGAGATTGTTTATAATGAAATTGACAAGGACCTGGTTTCGCTGTACCGCATAATCAAGTCAAGGCCGGATGATCTGTACGGCCTGCTGCTGTTGTCCCTGCCTGACCAGTTCGCAAAGGAATTTCCGGATAATTTCAGGAATCTGGGTAAAATTCCGGCCGGCATGGCAAGCGGAAAGAATGAGAGCAAGGGACTCAAGGGGGAAAGAATACGTAAGCTCAGGTATGCACTGTCAAGGCGTGACGGTGACGGACTTGCCGTTGACAGGGAACTTGCCGGGGCATACAGAACACTATTCAGATCCATCACCAGCTTCGGAGGGCGTGGCGATACGTATGCCACAGGCAAGGAGAAGGGCGCCTTCAGTTTCTTCCTGAGAGTGGTATCTGATTTTGGGAACATAAGCAGCAGCGTGCGAAACTGGAAGATTGAGAGAAGAGACTTCCGCGAGATCTTTCGTATTTATGATTCCCCGTTGACATTCTTCTATCTCGACCCACCATATCCGGGAAAGGACTGGTATGGCTACAACTTTTCCCCGCAGGATTTCAAGGAACTTGCAGGCATCCTTGGAAGCATTCACGGAAAATATTTCCTGAGCCTTAACAACTCTGACGATTACATAACATCCATGTTTGGTGAGCCGATGAGGACTAAATCATTTATCAACCAGAATGCAGGCAAGCATCCTGAAGGCAATCTATACAGGGATTTTGCCTATTTTTCCAATATAGCCTGAGAAATGGATGCAGCAGGAACTAATTCTTCCTGTCATCCCTTCCCATGAAGGACCCAACAGCCAGCACTATGAATGAAGCAATTATGACTGAAATGCCCACCACTATGACTGTGCTAAGAATGTTTGCCAGACCAGGATCAGTCTGTACGCTGTAAATGGGGTTGGCCTGCTGGGGGGAATCTGCAGGGAAGTATATCACATAATAAGTGCCGGATGGGAGGTCTGTGTATATTGATTCGGTATTGTTTGTCAGGTTCAGCATCCTGGCAGGCTCGAGACCAACAGAATAGGCATTTTTATAATTTATGATGCCGATACCTGAACTGTTCACCACAAATGCTCCTGAACCAAGGACTGAAAGGACATAGCTGGAATTTATGCTTAGTGGTGGCGAAACATATCTCCCTGTGCCACTGGGAACGAAACTGTCGCTCCCATGCGTCAGTGAGGATGATTCCTGGGTTCCAAGGGCTATCATGAGGCTGCCTGCAACCAGCATCACTGCAAAGATGGCTATGACTCCTTTTTTCACCATGTTCCCATCAATCCTTCTGGAAGATTATTCTGCGGTTCCTTCATATTTCACATACGGCGAGATTTCATTTGCTTGCACTCCTGAGTACAGAAAGCTGAAAATCATATATCCTCCGGAGCTCCGTCCCAGGCATGACTGCTACTGCATCGGAATGGAAGTCAGCCTCCACTTCTTTCTTGGGATGCAGACCTATCACTGTGAATCCAACTGTCTCTGCATTCTTGATGGTTTCATCATCAGGTATTTCTTCGAACACGCCTAATTTACCGTCCGGCATCTTTGCCTCAACAAAGCCGAAAGATACCACATACTTGCCATTATCAGATGAATATTCTACACTATCCCTGTCAGTAGCTGAAAGGTCATTCAGCAGAATTTTAACTATGTTTTCTGAAAGCAGTTTTGCCTCGCTGACTTCACGGACGTCCACCAGTTCATCCAGATCCTTCTTAGCCTTTTGCTCTGCTTCCTCGAGATCATGCTTCATGTCCATATGATTCCCCATATGTGATGTGCATAAAGATTTAACCTATTGGCTCAAGACTTAAACATGCCTGCCTTGAACCTTATTATACCGGGATATCTGCATCCCTTGAATTTTTCCCTGAAAGGTAGTGCTGCAGTTGTGGAATAATGCTGAAGAGGAAGTCCACTGAAAGGCCAGATTATTCCCGCATTATAGACGGAATGAGAAATATCTATATTGCATCGGTTCCTCAACCATGAATGCAAAATCCTGAAAATACTGTGATAATCAATCTTAAACACTACCGGCAGTCATCATCAGCACATGCTGAAAGGTTTATTGAAGGATTCGTGGGGATTGATACTGTTCCCGGAGTAAGGATTATCTTTGCCCTGAATCCCATTGATCTGAGGCTTGCCTCATCTTTTCCCGAGTTTGAGTTCTACAGCCAGCATGTTGACCCTGTGGAATACGGTGCTCATACCGGCCAGTTTTCACCCCAGTCTCTGCTTGATCTTGGCATTACAGGCACCATTCTTAACCATTCTGAAAGGCGGATACCAGAGGATGTGCTGAGGAAGACTGTTGACATTTCCAGAAGATGCGGGCTGAGGACAGTTGTCTGCTGCGAAAATGCCACCGAGGCCTCCAGATTTGCCGCAATGAAACCTGACTGGATCGCATATGAGCCTCCGGAGCTAATCGGAGGGAACGTATCAGTAACCACTTCAAGACCTGAGATTATTTCAGACGTCGTGGACACCTGTAGCAGATCAGGCGTGGCAGTAATTGTTGGCGCTGGCGTAAAAACTCCCAGTGATTACAGAACGAGCCTTAAACTGGGTGCAAACGGCGTTCTCATAGCTTCCGGCATAATTCTTGCCATGGAACCTGCCAAGACGTTAAGTTCATTAATTGAGAACCAATGAGGTGACGTATTCATGCCAAAGCCTAAGGAAACCACTCCGTTATTCGAAGAACCTGAATTTGATGAAGTGGAATATGTAAGATCAGAAAGAAACAGATCTGTAATTGTGATGTTCATATTCCTCATAGGAGCACTTGCCGGGCTTCTTGCGGGGTATTTGCAGCTTCAGGGTTACACATATCTGTCAGTGTTGCTCTTTTTCGTTATAGCCATATTTTTGGGAAAAATTCTTACATCCATGGGATTCAAACTCCCTCAAAGAACATCGCACAAGGCAATAAATTATCTGATATTCTTCGCCGTATTCCTGCTCTTCTGGATAATATTCCTGAACCCACCCGTCCACACTGTTTCAGCCCCTCAGGTAGTGAACGTTCAGGCCCTGTATAATGGGCACTATGTCACCATGACATCCACGTCGAATATATACGAGATAAATACAAGCATGACCAGTGTCCCCTATATGGTGCACATGAGCTACAGGTACAACTTCACTGTTACTTCCCTTACTTATGCCACAAGTGGTGCTGCGCCTTCTGCCGTCAAGGATTTCCATCAGGTTGGAGACAACGTCTATTTCAATCAGACAATTATACCCACTAACGGGCAGTATGATTTCTATATACACTGGCAAAGTTCCCAAGTTTCTGTGAACACTCCGGTGGAGTTTACATTTAGGCCAACAGCTGCCTGATTGGGGAAAAACCGTGGAAAAAAAATTAAACCTGTGTATGTTGCCGTAGGGAAGCAGGTGTAGTGTAGTCTGGTCTAGCACGAGAGCCTTCCAAGCTTTCGACCCGGGTCCAAATCCCGGCACCTGCA
>JAKAQT010000055.1 GCA_021819605.1 Thermoplasmata archaeon | reverse complement strand
CCTTCGCCAGTGCTGCGATCATCAGGCCATTCATGTCAGCAAGTATCTTTTCATCCCTGTGCGGCTTCACCCTTCTGTTCCTGTATTCCTGGAGTTTTGCCCTCATGGATGAGAGTCTTTCCTGGAGTTCCACGGTTGATATGCCCAGCCTCTCAGCCTCCTCGCCCAGCGATCCGGAGAGATGCAGGATGTTCTTCCCCGTGCTCCTGCCAGTGGCTTCTTCCAGGTAGTTGCCTGCCGGATCAACGTTGTAGACCTGCATGAATATGCTGGCATCCTCCTGTCCCAGCACAGCCATGATCTCCGATGATTTCCACGTGTAGAATTTTCCCTCCTCGCCTTCGCTATCAGCGTCAAGGGCACTGTAGAAAGCCCCATCTGATGACGTCATCTCATTGGCCAGGAAGGTGAATATTTCGCTCACTACCCTTTCATAGGAATGATCTCCTGTTGCCTGATAGGCTTCAGTGTAAGCCATCATCAGATAAGCCTGGTCGTATATCATCTTCTCAAAATGGGGAAGGAACCACGCAGGATCTGTGGAATAACGGTGAAACCCGTATCCGATGTGATCAAAGATTCCGCCATCCCTCATTGCTGACAGCGTCTTTGTGACCATATCAAGTGCTTTTCTTTCACCAGTACTGTGATAATACCTGAGAAGGAACATGAGGTTCTGGGGTGACGGGAATTTGGGTGAGCTCCCAAAACCCCCGTATTCGCTGTCGAAGTATTCAGACATCTGCCTGAAGACCTTTTCAGGAATATCATTGCCAAGAGTTCCTGACGGTGAGTGGGCATTCATGTTCTTCAGGTTGGAGAGCACTTCCTGGGCCCTTCTCTCCACATCTTCGTGCCCTTCCGTCCAGAGCTCGTTGATCTGGTTAGCAAGATCAATTATGCCCACCTGTCCACCCCTGCTTTCCCGCGGAATGTATGTGAGGGCAAAAACCGGAACCCCATCCGGTGTCAGGATTATGTTCAGGGGCCATCCGCCAGTACCGGTCATCATCTGGCTCACAGCCATGAAAGTGCTGTCAAGATCGGGCCTTTCCTCCCTGTCCACCTTTATGCACACAAAGGTGCGGTTAAGCACATCCGCAACCTGCGGGTGCTCAAAGCTCTCCCTCTCCATGACGTGGCACCAGTGACATGTTGAATATCCTATGCTGAGAAATATTGGCCTGTTTCGTGATTTGGCCTCTTTGAATGCCTCCTTTCCCCACGGATACCAGTCCACAGGGTTGTGAGCATGCTGTTGCAGGTATGGGCTCTTCTCATTGATCAGTCTGTTGGTGTATTCTGTCATGTATCTGTCCCCATGACGATGTGTAACTTAACACCTATGTGCAGGAAGAGGTTACATTCAGGCAATTCCGTCACTCTGGCGGCAGATGGAATATTTATAAAACCAGTGAATATGCGCCTGCAAGGGCTATCCTTGTTTGGACTGAAATTTGCACTGTCCCTGGCCATTTTCATGATCACCATGATCCTGGTAATACTGAGACCTAGGAACCTGGGCATAGGATATTCAGCCCTCATTGGAGGAGCTGCCTCCGTCATACTGGGAATCACAACAATTCCTGAAATAATACAGGTATGGAATATTGTCTGGAATGCCACATTCACCTTTGTTGCCATAATCATCATGTCCCTGATATATGATGAAGTCGGCTTCTTCGAGTATGCCTCCATGAAACTCGCCGGGCTTTCAGGTGGTTCGGGGAAGAAATTCTTTGTTCTCATGATCCTGCTGGGGGCAGTCATATCAGCTTTCTTTGCCAATGATGGCGCCGTACTTGTACTGACACCAATTATGTATTCCTTCCTGTCAAGATCAGGTGCGGACAGGAAAGCTTACCTTGCATTCATAATGGCGGTAGGTTTCATCTCGGACACGGCCAGCATGCCATTTGTCATAAGCAATCTTGTCAATATCATAACTTCCGGTTATTTCCACATTGATTTCCTCCACTACACCCTCGTAATGTTTGTGCCATACCTGGTGTCTGTGGCCGCCAGCCTTGGCGTGCTGTACGCATTCTACAGGAAAAGCATTCCGTCAAGGATAGGAACGTACAGGATACAGGACGGAATAATCCGGGACAGGGCAGTCTTCCTCTCAGCTGTGCCGGTGCTGGCTGTCCTCATAACACTCTATGCGGTCACCGGACTTATGGGGATACCGGTGGCATTCATTGCAGTCCCTGCAGTTGCCGTCCTTTTTGTCATAGTGGCAATCAGGGGGAAGATAAACACAGGAAAAATACTCAGGGAGGCGCCATGGCAGATAGTGCTTTTTTCCCTTGGAATGTATATAATTGTATACGGCATGGGCGAGAACGGCCTTATTTCTGTGGTATCTGGAGCCATTGAATCCTTCTCAGGGTTGTGGGGTCCGCTTCCTTACGTATTCTCCGGATATCTCTTTGCCCTGATGGCTTCTGTGATGAACAACCTGCCGTCCGTGATGCTGGGAAATCTTTCCATAGGCTTTGCTCACCCTGGCATTCTCCCATATGTCAACGTAATTGCAAACGACATCGGTCCAAAATTCACTCCGGTGGGGTCCCTGGCCACTCTATTGTGGCTGTACACGCTTGACAGGAAGAGGGGAATGAAGATCTCCTACGGATATTACATGAAGGTTGGCTTCGTACTGGCCCTACCGGTGCTCACAGTGACTCTCGTATCACTCTGGGCTGTTTCCCTGATCTGATTGTAGCCCCTGAACTGTTTATATTTTATGAAGGCATTGTGCAGCGTGCGCATCGCAATTCTTGTCAGGCACGGTGAAAGTGAAGCCAACGTCAGGAAGATCATATCCAGTGACATCAACGGATACCCCCTGACTGAAAGGGGAATGCGGCAGGCGGAATTCACGGCAGAACAGCTTAAGGGATTGCACATTGATGGCATTTTGTCCAGCCCGGTACAGAGGGCAATGCAGACGGCAAATATTATTGGAAGCACCATTGATCTGGTACCGGCCATAGAGGGCAATATTACGGAATCTGGAATGGGTCCCTACAACAACTCAATGATGGCGGGTCTTCCCCCGGGTTCACGGGATGAACTTGGAATGGAATCCTGGAGTTCACAGGTTCTGAGGATGAGATCTGTTCTTGAAGGCACCCAGGGCGTGCAGCTGCTGGTCAGCCATGCCATGCCCATAAGGGCCGCCATCTCAAGCTACCTGGACCTGGATGAGGTGGAAAGCTTCGGCATTGAGATCAGGAACGCTTCAATGTCGGTGATCGATGTGCAGAATGAAAGAATTATCTGCATTGGTTCACTTTTAGTAAGCGACCGCCTCAGAACTATGCTTGCGCCGTGATTCTGCCTGTCCTTGAACCGGTGTATACCATTGCAGAAAGAACCATGGCCACACCCATCAGCACAAGCAGGATGACCAGTGCCGAAAGCTGGGAACCCCTGTTCAGCTGGAGCCCGAGAATTATTCCACTGGCTGTCCCGCCGGCGAACTGCCCCACATGCTGGAGCGTGTTGAAAATGCCCAGGTTGGAACCGTAATGGTATCTGGATGCGAACCTTGTGATGGCAGTTGGGAACACGATCTCATACAGCGAATATCCAAGGAAGAATACCACGGAACCAATCTCTATTATGAGCAGCGAACCTTTCTGCAGGGGAGCAAGAAACAGTATGGGCACGGATACGAGGATCACTGCTATGGCGGCAACGGCCATTACCGTGGTGCGCTTTCCCTCAAATTTCCCTGCAATCATCACAGCTATGCCTCCCCCGATGATTCCGGGAATGAATATGGGAAGCACATAGTTGTTCTGCAGCAGTATCCCGGTGGCGAAGACCTGGAAGTAATAGAAGAACAGTATCATGAAGAATGATACGGAAAATCCGGCCACGGCCAGGGAGGCTGATATCCTGTTGATGCCGTAAATGGCGGATGGTCTGTGTACGGCCCTGTTCTGTGACACCTTCAGCGGGATGACTATGGCAACGGCTGCAACGCCCAGAACCGCCGATATAAGGAAGAGGTAATAGAATCCGATTGCGTATCCAAGCTCAGGGCCCAGGAGCAGTCCAATGAGAAATGCAATTCCAACTGGAATGCCAACCAGTGCCATGGCCGCATTCCTCTTCTGCTCCGGAACGTTCTCCTGGACCATTGCTGTGGCCACTGACCCTATGGCACCCGCACCGGCGATGAATCTGCCCACAATCAACATGAGTATGGTGTGGTCTGCGAAGGTAAGAAGGTTGCCAGCGATGAACGGTATAAGGCCTATTATTATGGCCGCTTTCCTGCCTATCCTGTCCGAAAGGATTCCGAAGAAACTCTGGAAAATTGCCGAGGCAAGCCCGTATGCTCCAAATGCAAGGGCAATCAGAATGACAGAATTGGTGAGGCTTGCAGAATATACCTCAAGCACGGGCAGTATGAGGAAGATGCCAAGCATGCGGACCACCTCCATGAAACCAACAGCGCCTATGAGCTGTCTGTCCTTTCGGTTTAAGCCTGCCATCATGCCATCCCTGATTGCGGAATCGTATTAAATCTGAATGATTCATTCAGCTGTGGTCTTTGGCCTGAACGAGAAGAGCTGAACAATGATTATGGCCATGATTATCATCACGCCTCCCACATACTGGAAACCTGTCAGGAATATTCCAAGAAGAATGGCTGACGAAAGAGCGGCCGTAATTGGTTCCATGGTTCCGGCAAGGGAAGCCTGGGTGGCGGTGATCTCCTGCATGCTCCTTATATAAAGGCCAAAGGCCACCAGTGTGCCAAAGACTGCCACAAGAAGCACCAGCGTGATGATGGCCGGCAATTCGCTAACATGGATACCGGAGAAATAGGTATAACTGCTGTTCAGGCTGAAAATGACAGAGAAAGCCCCGCCGATGACGAATGCCCATGCGATCACCGGGAGCGTGCCATTCTGCCTGATGAGCGGCCCGGACATTATTGTGTACAGGGCTGCAGTCAGGGCTGACAGCAACCCGAAAATCAGGGCAAGCGGGCTGAGGATGATGGCAGCTGAATGGCTCGGAAAGCTGGTTGTAAGCTCAAATGTTCCGCCAAGCGCAAGGGCCACCGATACCAGTATCCCTGCCGTAAGGCTGACTTTCCTCCTGGCAACTTCATATATCATCACAATGGGAAAGAACAGATACTGCAGGAGAGTGGCAGTTGGCGCATTGGAGTAGCTTATGGTGGCGAGGTACGTTATCTGGACACCAAAAAGGCCTGCCAGTGCAAATACCAGGAAATCACGCACTGACCTTTTCGGGAATTTTGGGCGCAGTACAGCCAGGGCAATTATTCCGGCAAGTATCATCCTCAGCGATACAAGGGTCGAGAAAGGCATGCCGTAATCCCTGAAGAGGATGGATGACAATGTTCCGGAAAGTCCCCAGAGGGATGCTCCGATGATTGCAAGAACTATTCCTCCTGCCTGAATTCTTCTACTGTTCTCTACAGGAACTGCCTCCATCCAGTAAGTAAACCTGCAGTTGCTATTAATTTTCCATGTTCCATGCTTAATGTCTCTCAATTACCCACTGGGTGAATTTTATTATCTCAGTGCAATATGGTTCCAGGCAGATGAGGATTTATGATACAATGGCCCGGACCAGGATTGCTCTTGATCTCCCGCACAACCGGGTAATCAGGGTGTTCGTCTGTGGTCCCACTGTACAGGACAACTTCCACATAGGCCACGCAAGGACGTATATATTCTTCGATGCTTTTGTTAAATACCTGAGAACCTCAGGGTACAGGGTGTTCTATCTGCAGAACATAACTGACATTGACGACAAGATCATAGATCGCGCCAATGCTGAGGGCGTCAGCTATGACGTGATTTCTCGGCGTTACACCGAGGAATTCCATATTATAATGTCCAGGCTCAGGGTGGACAGCGTCAACTTCTTTGCGCACGCAACTGACCACATTGCCGAGATTCTGGCCCAGATATCCATCCTGATTCGAAAAGGAATAGCATATGAAACAGATGATGGCGTGTACTTTGATATCTCAAAATTCCCGGACTACGGAAAGCTATGGGGGCAGAATCCGGATACCCTGCTTTCTTCTTCCGATACCTCCGCCACAAAGAAAAACCCCCGTGACTTTGCCATATGGAAGAAGATGAAGCCGGGGGAGCCCTACTGGGAATCACCATGGGGTAAGGGCAGGCCTGGCTGGCACATTGAAGACACTGCCATAACCGACAGATACTTCGGGCCGGTGTACGATATCCATGGGGGCGGTATGGATCTCATATTTCCGCATCATGATGCAGAGATCGCCATTGAACGATCAATAAGCGGAAAAGACCGCCTTGTGGATTACTGGATTCACACCGGAATGATAAACGTAAACGATGAGAAGATGAGCAAATCCCTGAAGAACTTCGTAACCATAAGGGAGGTCCTCAGGTCATACGGGGCAGAAGACCTTCGATTCGCACTTCTTAACGCCAACTTCAGCAGTTCCCTGAACTATTCCGAATCCCTGCTCCAGGAGGCCAGAAGGAATGTCAGCCAGATCTCAATACTTTACAACAAGGTGCTCCTGAAACTTGGAGACAGTGCAAAGTACAGGATGGATTATGACATGATTTCATCCCTGAACTCAATCGTCCGGGATAACATGGATTTCCGCGGCCTGTTCCGCGATGTCATTAAACTTGTGGGTTCCTGGAACGCAGATCTTGAACATCTTGGGAAAGATGAGCTCAATCAGGCATACAGCGTACTGAAATGGGTGGATTCATTTGCAGGAATCATCAGGAAGGGCTCTTCAGATGTGACCGTTTCCGGAACTGTTGAACTCCTCCTCAATATAAGGAAAGATCTCAGAACAATAAAGCAGTACCAGCTGGCAGATTCCATAAGAAGCAGGCTGCTGGAGATGGGAGTATACATAGAGGATAACGGCAGTGACACAGCATGGTGGTTGAATTCTGCAGAGGGAGGCGATGATTCGTGAAGCGTGCATATGTTGCGGTTGACCTTGTGAATGATTTTGTCACGGGAAAATTCGGTTCCAAGAGGGCTGTGGAAGTTGCAGAACGGGCGGCGCGCTTTCTTTCCAGCCTTCCCGCCGGATCCGAGGTAATATTCACACTGGACACACATGTTAAGGATGATCCTGAATTTGCGGTTTGGGGCGAACACTGCCTTGCAGGCACTCCCGGATGCCGCCTCTATCCTGCACTTGAGGCCATCAGCGGGTACAGGATCACAAAGCGCCATTATGATGCATTCTTCCAGACAGATCTTGACGGATATCTCAGGGCAAGGCACGTCACGGATCTTGTAATATTCGGGATAAGCACAGACATATGTGTGCTGCACACCTGCTCTGGTGCGTTTTTCAACAACTATGGCGCTGTGGTTCTCTCTGATCTCTGCACTGCCATTGATGAAAAGCGCCATGAGGATGCCATGGAATTTATATCGCGGAACTATGGCTTCAGAATAGCAACAACTGATGAATTTCAGAAGGAATTGTGAAAGGATTATGACAGGCTACAATATTGCAACGGAGAAAGAAATATCGGAAGGACTGGCCTCAGACGTGTATTTTCAGAGAAGCCTGAGCGCATCAGGATCGGAAGCCAGTGACCGCGTGAAAGCAGAGGTCACTGTATCGGGCCCCCTTGACACCTGGGTGAATTTCTCTGGCCTTGATGAGGTTATCCATCTTCTCAGGGGGAAGAATCTTGATGTCTATGCAATACCTGAAGGCACAATACTTCCACCCCGCGATTCCACCGGGACACCTGTACCGTTCCTCAGGGTGGAAGGTCCATACTCAAGCTTCGGGAACCTTGAGACTGCCATACTTGGCTTCATCTGCCAGGCATCGGGTATTTCAACCTACTCCGCAAAGATCAGGAGGGAACTGGGCGACACCCCATTCTTTTCCTTTGGCATAAGAAGGATGCATCCTGCTATCTCGCCCATGATTGACAGATCCGCATACATTGGTGGTGCAGATGGCGTTTCCGGAATTCTTGGCGGCAGGGTTACCGGAACGGATCCAATCGGCACAATGCCGCATGCCCTGGCACTGCTGATGGGAGACAGAAAGGCATGGGATCTCACGGTAAGATCTGCTGCTCCAGGCAAAAAAACTGTCCTCATAGACACATTCATGGACGAGAAATTTGCTGCCATTGAGGCTGCGTCCACAATACCCGATCTGGATTTCATCAGGGTTGACACTCCTTCATCAAGGAGAGGCAATTTTGCTGCACTTATACGTGAGATCAGGTGGGAGCTTGACCTCAGGGGATATGGGCATGTCAAGATCATGGCCAGCGGGGGCCTCAGGCTGGAGAATCTCAGGGAACTTAAGGAGGCAGGTGTCGCTGCATTCGGCATAGGCACATCAATCTCTTCCGCCAGGCCCTTTGATTTTGCAATGGACATAGTGGAGGTAAATGGGGAGCCGCTAACCAAAAGAGGAAAATTCTCGGGTGCAAAGCAGGTGCTCAGATGCGAACGCTGTTACAGTACCATTGCTGTGCCGCTGGGCGAGGATGTTAAGACCTGCCAGTGCGGAGGCAATATGACCCCGGTCATGCAACAGTACCTGAAGTCAGGCGAACCCCTGGGAAAATACCCATCGCCTTCGCAGATAAGAAAGCACACACTGCAGGAACTTGAAAAGCTTGAGAAAGTGCCGGTGCTATAGATCCTCTCCGGATTAATTACATATCCTGAAGGATGAACTCCCTCAGGACGCTTGCACTGTTCTTCTCCGTTTCCCTTGATGCAAAGAGGAATGTAACCATGGGGTGGCTGAAAACTATATCCCTGAATTCCGCCAGTTTAGCATTCAACCTCAGTTCCTCCTTGTATCTTTCCCTGAATTCAACCCACTTATCCGGATCATGGGAATACCAGTGCCTCAGTTCAGCACTGGGCGCAATGTCCCTGGCCCAGTAGTCCACATGGGCATTTTCCTTGGATATGCCCCTTGGCCAAAGCCGCTCAACCAGCACCCTGAAGCCATCATCTTCCACGCTTTCATAGATGCGCTTTAATGCGATATTGGGTTTCATATGATATGATTGCCACAGCAATACCTAAACATTTTGGAGTTCGTTGAGCCACATCCTTTGATTCCCGTGATCAAAATGCATTGATTTTATCATTATGCCTGGCAATATGCATCGCTACTGGGCTCATGCCTCGAAACACTGAAAACGTTCTTCTGCACGCACTGATGCTCCCACGGCGCAAAAGCCTGAGAAATAGAATGTGCAGGCATAATAACATTCTGTATACGCGAATCCGTTTCAATTTGCATAACTTAAACGCGTATTTGAAATAAAAGTGTACAATATGCAGGCATGGCAATAGATCCTGTTTGCGGAATGAAAGTGAAGGAAGATACACCACTGAAAACATCCTACAAGGGTAAGACGTACTATTTCTGCAATGAAACGTGCAAGGAGACCTTTGAAAAGAACCCATTGAAATACACAAGATGAGATTCATTCACTGATTCTGGCTGCACG
>JAKAQT010000054.1 GCA_021819605.1 Thermoplasmata archaeon | reverse complement strand
TATGTGTTTCTAAATGGATTCGCGATTTTCTGAGCGATATGGTCAGTTATATATTAACATGCGTATGCGAATATGCTCATACAGATTGATTTATCAATTATTATAAAACTATCTGCGACAAAGGTGTTGAAAAACCTTTAAATAAATTGGTAAAATAGAGCTCACATGGATGAAAAAGGTCGGCTCATAGTGACC
Organism: Thermoplasmata archaeon; assembly: GCA_021819605.1. Lineage (GTDB taxonomy): Archaea > Thermoplasmatota > Thermoplasmata > Thermoplasmatales > Thermoplasmataceae > UBA509. The sequence goes on along the minus strand of JAKAQT010000054.1, from coordinate 9,434 downwards.
TTTTTGGTGATAGGTATAATAGTGGGCTTTGCTGCGTATTATCTGCTCAGTTATCTTCTTTCAACCTACGTATACACAGGATATCCAGGAATCGGTGCTGTTTCAGAAATTTCATACATCTTGGGGACAGGAATCGCATCAGCCGTATTCTCGATTATTCTTTTGATGTATCCCGTGTATAAATATGGGGACAGGAGCTCCGAGGGAGATGATTATAGATGAACAGAAGACAGGTTGAATACCTTTTTACGGCGGTGGTGTTAATTGTACTCATTGCTGCGGCTTTGGTAAACCTTGGTTATGTGCTTGGGCATACACAAAACATACCGCAGCCGGCCGACAATAAAACTGTGCCTGCAAATTCCACTGTGATACAGGTGCTGGGCTATCAGTGGGCATGGCAGTTCACGTACGCAAACAATACCACAAGTACTGACACCCTTTATGTTACTGTTGGCCACGAATATACGCTTCAGGTAACGTCAAAGGATGTAATTCACGACCTTCTGATACCATCTCTCGGAGTGCAGGTATATGCAGTTCCAGATCATCCTAACCAGGTAAGCTTCGAACCAGAAAAGACAGGAAAATACATTTTCGAATGTGTCGAGTACTGTGGAGAAGATCATTACCTGATGAGAGGCTATATGGTGGTGAGTCAGTAATGTCAACAGAGACTCTACTTATTGTATCCGGCATTCTCGTTTCGCTGGTATTCATAGCTTCATTCTATGTTTACTATCTCTATTCCACCAGGGCAGAACTGCTCTCTCATGTTGCAGAGGACGAAGGATATTCTGACAGGGACGCTTATGTCAGGGACTCACTTTATGGGAAGCCACGCCCTCTGTCCTGGTCCATTCTATTTTATGATGATGCTAAATCCATAGGTCTCAGATACATATTCACTGGACTGCTTTTCATGTTTGTGGCAGGCGCCTTTGGAGTTCTAATGAGGGTCAGCCTGACAGATCCAAACCCCACTATACTGACTCCTACAATATACAATATACTTCTTACACAGCACGCTACCCTTATGATCTACATGTTTGCCATAGGGATGGCCATGGGATTTGCATACTACATCCTGCCATCCAGGTTAAGGCTGAAGAGAGACAACATGGGACATCTGTCATCCGTTGCGTACTGGATGTGGGTTCTCGGAGGCTCACTTTTCGTGTTATCAAAATCCAGCATGAGATGGTATATGTACCCACCGTTATCATTGCAACTTACGCCACTGGGAGCAGGATCTTATAACTGGCTTGCGGTCATGGCAATGGAACTTGTGTTCATGGGTATGGTGATGGCAAGCGTCATAGTCCTGAAAATCATATTCATTGACCGGGCCGATGACATTCCGCTTTCAAGGATGCCTGTTTATGCGTGGGCAGTAGTGTTCACGCTGATAATGCTTGTCTCCTCTGCTCCTCCTCTGATGGTCGGACTGGGAATGCTGTTCTACGACTTCTTCAATCCAATATTCTTCGTAACAGCAACAAGCACTCCGCTGTCATTCGCAGTATTGTTCTGGTTCTGGGGTCACCCCATCGTCTACATAGCTGTGATTCCGTTCTTCGGATTGATGTACGATATTATCACCAGATTCACCGAAACCAAGGTTTACAGCTATTTCTCAGCTATTCTTTCACTTGGCCTTCTTCTTATCCTCAGTGAACTGGTATGGGGGCATCATCTCCTAAACTCCGGGCTAGGCGTTGATTGGGTCATATTCTTTACCACCATGTCATTTGTCGTGGTGATACCATCCGCCCTGACTATATTCAATATGATTGCCACTCTATGGACGGCCAAGAAAATCAGGCTCACAACCCCCATGCTCTTCGTAATAAATGCAATATTTGACTTTATAATTGGAGGTGTGATGGGTGTCATGCTGGCCGATGATCCCATCAATCAGGCAGTGCACGGAACATACTTTGTCACAGGTCATTTTCACTTCATATTTGTTGGACTGACACTTGGCGTTTCCATGGCTACATTCTATCTTCTGTTCCCAACATTCAGCAACGGAAGAGTATACGATGAGAGGCTTGCAAGGTGGCACTTCTACATCACTGCCGTAGGGTCATTTCTGATGTCATTCTCATGGGCGGTAGGTGGTTTTCTTGGCATGCCAAGAGCAGTTGCCGGTTACTTCGCCATATTCCAGCCATACCAGGATACTGCCATACTTGGGGGCGTCATAATTGGTATAGGTCAGCTTGTGTTTTTGTACAATATAGCTGCCAGCTGGTCCAAACAGCCAGTAACTGATCCCTATAATATTCTGGAGTACAGGACGGAAACAAATCAGGCACTTACATCAGAATCAAATCAAATAATAGGAGGAGGAAAGTAAGTTGACTGCAAGAAACGGAGGAGTTGCATTTACAATAATAGTTGTGCTGGTTATTTCCATGGCATTTGGATACATCCTGACCTCTGGTACATCATCCAACCTTGTTCCCCCCACAAATGCTGTTACAAAACATGTGGGGAATATAACCATGTGGGCAGATGCCGGTGGCTGGGAACTCAAGCAGGGACCTGCTGCAACAAGCTATGATCCATCTGCAACCAGCCTGATAAACCAGATATTCTATTTCAATGAAAGCACTCTGGTTTACATAAATCTCACAGAGGCAGACGGAGCGCCGCATACCTTCACAATAGCATACGACGGGGCCAATACATCATCGCTGTATTCCAGCATAACCACGGGTATATATCAAAACCCAACAAAGTATGAGAGCTCGAATTCGTACACAATCATATCAATCTCTCAGTTGACACAGAATGTTGGGCATTTTGTTTCCAAAACCTATCCCTTTGAGAAGCCGGGAATATATACATACTGGTGCACTGTACATCCAACATCAATGTATGGATTGATAATTATAAATGGGGCATCATCATAATTTTTTTATTTCTTATAATGGATTTAGAAAACAACTTAACCGAGGAAGGTATTACCGTGAATATAGGGTGTGGTGAGGAGTCTTTTGAACTTTAGGGAGTTCTTTAAAATCACGAAGATGGAGATCACATTTCTTGTTGACCTCGTTGCGGTTGCAGCATTTTTCTCAGACCCGGCCTTCTCATCGCATTATATAGTTATAATACCTCTTCTGATAGCCGGCAGCCTTGCCTCAATGTCGGCAGCTGTCTTCAATAATCTTTATGACATGGATATCGACAGAGAAATGAAGAGAACCAGGTACCGCGAGAGCATTGTTAATTCCAGGACATACACATCAACGTTAGTCTATGGATCAGTTATGCTGATTGTTGCTCTTGCTGTTGCTGCACTGGTCATAAATCCTCTTACATCAGTTTTCATATTCCTGGGATTCCTCAGCTATGTCCTGCTATATACAATTGTACTGAAAAGAAGGACAACATGGAATATTGTAATAGGGGGTATTGCAGGGAGTTTCCCCGCCCTTGCTGGATGGGCGGCCGTGTCCAATGACGTTTCAGCAACTGCACTGTTTATCGCATTCCTGGTGTTCCTATGGACGCCCACCCATTTCTGGGCCCTTGCCACCAACAACTCTGAGGATTACAGGCAGGCCGGTGTTCCCATGCTACCTGCGATTGTGGGAGTCAAGAAAGGGAGCAGATGGATTCTGATTAATTCAATAATTCTAGTGGCGTACTCCTTGATTCCAGTGTGGTTCACGCAAATTCACGTCGGTATACTCTACTTTGTCCTTGCGGCAGTAATGGGCGGCATGATCCTCTATTATGTGATACGCCCGATGGCCCATAATTATTCCCTTTCTGAGTTCAGGAAAGCGTTCCATTTCTCAAACTATTATCTTATGCTGCTGCTGGTTGCAATCTGTCTGGTAAGCGTAGTTCATCTTTAGGCAGGATGCCAATGAATCCAGCATATGAGGATTTATTCTTCAAAACGCACCCATGGAGACCCCATGATTATCGATTCGAATTGTGAAAATTCAAAGTGACATTTTTAGGTAATGAGGGAATGCGATATTCATAAGGATCGGCTAAGCGCATCAGCCACGTTAACTGGAAATGTGATTAAAAAACCTATTGGGCGGCTACAGAGATGGACGGCAGGAAATGGTCTGAACTTATGGTATTCGCGCTGGGCGAGTTTATCACCATTGCCCTCTTTTTCCTTCTTTCAAAGGGGCCACTGGTATTTTACCTGTATATGTGTCTTTCCCCACTGATCTTCGTGCTCTTGTGCCTCTATCTTAAAGATGTGAGATCAGCAGTCAGGAAAATGCTCACATCAAGGGACCTGGTCATATTCGCAGCAGTTTTCTTCATATGGCTTTATCTTTATTCCATCTCCAGAAACGGACCGCTTTTTGTAGTGGAGACAGCATATTTCCCAGCTTTTCTGGAAGAATTTAATTTCAGATTCATCATGGTTGTATTCCTGAAGAGGTACATCGGTGAAGGAAGAGCAGTAGTCCTTCAGTCTCTGTTATATTCAGTGGCATACAGCAATTATCTGGTATTCTCTCCAACGGGATACCCTGGATTTTATCTGGAGCTCTTCATTATAGATAATATAGCAATGGCCTGCATATATGGGGCTATCTACTATTTGAGGAAGAACATATACATCGATATCTCCATTCACATGAGCCTTTATCTGATGGACGTGTTTCTTCCCGCTTCAATGGGATGGATTGCCTATATTTCCACTCCCGTCTGAATAGGTATTTCTGATGGCCTCTGGAACTGGAACAGGCCTTCTGTTTCTGTCAATGAATACAGCTGTAACTTTTGCGACGGAATATGTTTCTTCACTGGACTCGGCAACTATCCTCTGCAGGAATCTGACACTGGTCCTCCCCATGGATTCGATTGATGTTTCAAGAGTAATGGCATCGTCCAGCATAATGGATTTCTTGAAATCAATCTCAATTCGTGCCAGTACGATGTTGGCCATCATAGGGTCATACTCCGGAAGATTCTCCCTCAGAAATTTCATCCTGCCCATCTCCAGATATGAGAGATATGCGGCATTGTTTACGTGGCCAAGAGGATCAAGGTCCCCGTATCTTACCTGGATTTCAGTGAAAACAGTCTTAGAAGACATTTTCCTCGAATTTGATTATGGCATTAAAAACTTGGGACTTGAGCTCCAGCAAAGGATTTATTGCAGGGGACCTTACGTTTATCATTTCAGATCCGGAAATGAGGTCGTGGTAGGATATCGCCTGAGACCTGAGTGCCCAGTTCAGCTCCGCTGAGGATATAATCAGCACTGGAATTTCCAGAAGGTGGAGTCTTCTGCCTATGCCACTCCTGAATTCCGGGTTTATCAACACAACATGGTGGAAGATTGGCCTTTCTGTCTGCATCTGAATTAAGTCAGGGGAGATTTGCCTGTCGGCTACGGCCACCAGTCTGGATGATTCATTGCTCCGCTTCAGATCCGGTGCATTACCTAAATTCCACTGTAAAGTGAAATCCTGGAACTCGGTTTTTCCACAGGGCAAAAGCTCCATTGAAATCTTCTTCTTCACATGGTCTTCAACGGGCAAGGAGAAAAAAATAAAAAATGTACTATTTCCCCGCTTAACTGCCGCATTGAGATTTTTATCTGATCCTCTGCCATCATCAGTTCGGTTCAAGTGCTTCCTTTATCCCTTTGAACATCTGGTTGATGATCTTTTCAGCCTGTCCAGTAATCAGCCGCGATCCCATGGACCCGATCTTTCCACCGACGTTTGCCTGCGCAGTCCATAACATAGTGCTTTTTCCGTTATTTTCGGTAAGATGCATATCTGCTGTTATATCCACAGTGCCACTCTTGCCGGACCCCACGCCTGACAGCTTAGCATGTGAAGGGGGCTCGCTTTCCAGCACAGTGAATTTTATGTTGAAATCCTCCTTTATGAAAGCTATACCCACCTTAACCAGCACAGTGAATTCAGTATCCGAAATCTTTTCCATCTTCTTCAGTCCTGGAATGCAGGATGCAAGTTTTTCAGGGTCCATGACAAAGCGGTATATACTATCCATCGATGTATTCAGCTCAAACGTTCCATTGAAATCCATGGTGTCCTACCTTTTTTTGATTTCAACTTTGCTTAAATACTTGACTGTATGAATGCACGCAGCAGAGATCCGTTTGATTGTTCAACGTAGCCAACATGTTACATATAACATGCCCCTGTTTCGGGTACAACGATCTCATGTGCCATCAGCCCCTGTGTCAGGTCATTCCCGTAAACATTTGTCCTGCTGAAGTTGAGAAACAATAACGAGGTTATCCCTGGAATCATATATTACCAATAATGCAATCCGGATTAAATGAATCCAAAGCCATCTTCTCTGGACTTCTATGCCTTCTTGAAAAGATATTCCTCCAGAATTGAAGGATCATTCATTAAAAAGGTATACCAGTCCGGCACCAGTGATTTCGTACTCCAGCTTTACGGTTCGGAAACCGGAAAGAATTACCTGATGATATCCCTGTCCAAAGGCATCATATTCTACGATGGCGAGAGACCTGACGAAGCCACACCACTTTCAATGCTCCTCAGGAAAATTCTTTCAGAGAGGCGCATAATCAAGGTAGAGCAGATCAATTTTGACCGGGTTGTGAAGCTCACTCTTCATACGGGCCAGGAAATTATCCTTGAAATGTTCAGAGAGGGAAACCTCATTGTCACAAATGATGGGAAGATTGAATTTGCAACTGAGCAGAGAGAATGGAAAAACCGAAAAATCCTGAGGGGAGAGCAGTACGTTCCTCCATCACTTGTAGATCCACTTATTATGGGGGAAACTGAAATACGCTCCGTCCTGGAAACCAGCAAGGCTTCTGCGGTACAAACCCTGGCAACCAGAATGAACCTGGGTGGGGACATCGCTGAAGAGTTGCTCTACCGGATCAGCATAGATAAGGCTCTTCCGTCCAGAGAAATTTCCAGTGAATCCAAAAGGATACGGGATGAATTTTCCTCCATCCTTGAGGAGGCGGAACTGGGAAAGGGGTATTTCTTTGAGAAACAGAATCTGCTTTCACCCATTGAAATGAAACATCTACAGATATTGCCAACAACAATCTACGGCGATCTGAACGAGGGCATGGTGGATTTCATTAAGAACCACTTCCCGAAGGAGAGCGATGAGGATCATCTTTCCAGGCGCCTGGAATCCATGAAGAAAAGCATCGAGGAGTTCAAGATCAAGAGATCGAAGTACACAGAGGCCGGGAAAGCCATAATGGCAGATATCCCCAGGATAGACGGAATCATACGCCAGATGTCACGGTCGTTCTCATCTTCGGGGAGGATCGATAAGGGACAGATCTATTCTGGATTCAGGGTGAAGTCATTCGATCCAGCCAAGCGGACTGTGACCGTAGAAACATCAGGCCAGGAGTTCGAGCTCAACCTTGACAGAACAGCCGGACAGAATGCCAGCGACTATTTTGCCAGATCAAAGGATTTTAAGAGCAAAATTGAGGGCGCCATGAAGGCCATAGAGGATACAGACAGGGCGGTTATGAAACAGGCCCAGCCTGTGAAGAAGAAAAGGAGACGGGAATGGTTTGAAACATATCACTGGTTTGTTTCGTCGGAGGGTTTTCTGGTCATTGCCGGAAGGGATGCAAAGAGCAATGAAAAAATAGTTAAGAGGCACCTGAAGGACCACGACATATACGTGCACGCTGAAGTATACGGGGCGCCCAGCACAGTTATCAAGGTAGAGGGGGAGAACCAGCCGGGCGACAGCACACTCCGGGAAGCATGCAACTTCTCTGTAGCGTTCTCCAGGGCATGGTCTGCTGGCCTTTCATCAGGCACCGCTTACTGGGTATTGCCATCCCAAGTAAGTAAAACCCCGGAATCAGGAGAGTTTGTCACAACGGGATCATGGATAGTCAGGGGGAAGAGGAACTATTATTTCGATTTGCCAATGGATCTTTACATATCAATGTATGAATCACGCGGAGCATTGATACCCATGATTCATCCGGCTTTTCCGGAAGGCAAAAATGGGGACAAGAATGTGCACATTGTACCCGGAGACATGAAGAGGCAGCAGGTCGCCGGAGAGATTGCAAAGAGGCTTGGCATAGAGAAAGAGGAGATAGAGGGGATACTTCCACCCGGCGGCTCCAGTGTGGCGGATTAACGACTTAACTTTTTCTTCAGCTCCTCGATCAGTGATACGTCCGTTGGATCCACATTCAAAAGCTTTGCCAGGTGATACGTGAGGTAATCTCCCTTATGTATCAGGCCAAACAGCGTATCCAGCACATATTTGCCCCTGACATCTACCCTGTGGAAAGGAGTGGAAGTGAGGGAGGATGTCCATTTGATTCTCTCCTCTATTCTCATATTTTCTGGGTGCCCAATAACGATGAATTTGAATTCATCTTTCCTGTATGTGCCACGGTATGGCATTGTCTCATTGTGATTCAGCTCTGGAAAATAATTGCTGAAAGCAAGTATTTTGGAGTTTTCATTGAACTGGGTCTTCCAGCGGTATGCTACCCACTTGAATGGGGAAAAACCCAGTATGATGGGAATAAGTTTGCCGGACCATATTTCACGGGCCAGAGATTCCATGTCGCTGTTGTCCTCATCAATGGCGTCTATCATTGCAGTGGCTGCATCTCTCTCCTGGCTTGATGGCTTAAGAAAGGTATTCAACAGTGGCATCAACATGTACCCCAGAGCAGATCTTGGCTGAATACCGCCCGGGATCAGAACCTTATTGTCAACGGTGGCCCCTATCTTTCCGCCTGAGGTTATTGCCACCACTCTGCATCCCTTTTCCCGGGCAATTTCAAGCGAGGAAATAGTTTCCTCAGTATTGCCGGAGTAGCTGATTGCAATGAAAAGGGTCTTTCCATCCGCAAAGGATGGAATATGATAATCAGAAACAACCGTGACCGGCTTTCTGTCATATATTTCTGAAAATATGTTTCCAACAATTCCAGATCCACCCATACCGGATATTATTATTTTATCGACGCCAGATAGGTCAACATTAAGTTCTTCTTCTGACTGCACCTGTTTCTTCAGTGTTTTCAGCTCGTCTGAAAAGTTCATGCAGCAGCATGATTTGATCTTATATATTTAGTCCGGAAGATTATGCTCTGCCATAAAAATTAAGATATTATGACTATCAAAACGGATGCGACACAACAGAGTAGCCAAAAATGGCGGTCACCAAGGCGCATATGACAAGTATGGCTATGATCTTATGGTCCGTCGTCATATGATAGTAATCCACGAAAAGTATAAATTTATTCCCCATGAATTTCAGGCGGAATGGGCAAGCAGCATTCCGAAATAATGTTCAACATAGTTGAAGTCGTAGACCAGTGAGATCCTGCTAGCCTCAATGAAACCTTTCAGTATCATCATATTCCAGAAGCTGTCTGGTTTTGCTTCATCTATCATCTTATCAGTAATTTTTGA
>JAKAQT010000053.1 GCA_021819605.1 Thermoplasmata archaeon | reverse complement strand
ATCTACTGAAAAATTTCGCATCTTAAATTTTCAATTATAGCAATCTTTTTATTCATATAACTTTTAATGCACGTTGCTATGTATATATCTGCGCCCGCTGGAATCAAACTTCTGGCCAGGCACCTGATCCCGGAAAAGGAGTTCCAGAAGCTTGAAGATCTGGATTTCAATGTATACGGTGACCAGAAATCCATGCCTATCCTGCAGTTCATGAGGGATCTGGACTGGATATACATTTCATACGACGAGGGAGATCGCATAAGCCTGAAGCCCACAAAGCTCGGAATTGATATTTTTGAGAACGGGCTGACAAAGGACTACATGAAAAACAATGAAAAGATCATTGAACTCATAAGAGGCTATCTTGAGAATTACCTTGCCGGCAAGGAGGGATTATCTGAGGAAACCTACATACTTGCAGATTATTTCCTGAAGGCAGGCAATTTCAACCGTGCACTTGATCTTGGATCGAGCCTTATAGAGATCGGCTCTAAGAAAAATGATCCTAAACTTCTAGGGAGGGCACATCAGATATACGGATCAATAAACCTGTATCGCATGGACATTGAATTCGCCAGGAATCACTTCGAAAGATCAATACGATATGCAGAGGAAGCGGATGACATTCTAACTTCAGCAAAGGCGCATCTTGGAATGGGATCATATTATGGTTACTCTGGGAATGTTGAGTCATCGATGCAGTATTTTGAGGAGGCTCTTCTTTTATTCAAGGAAGTGAATGACCAAACCGGAATGAATCAAGTAAAAATGAATGAAGCTCTCACGTTGGCTAGGATGGGTAACCTGAAGGAATTTTTTTCACTAAATCACCAAGCGATTCAGTACTTTACTTCCATGAATGATGAACAACATTTGCAGTACTGTTATCAGAACGAATCTTCGGTATTTCTTTCCATTGGAGATTACGATGCCGCGATTGAATCAGTCATAGAATCTAACCATCTAGCTGTCAGGACCGGAAATGAAAGACTTCAGCACCTCTCCGGTCTAAATATTGCCATGATCTATCTCTACACAAAAAGAGCCGGCGATGCCTACGAATACATTGAAAAGGCATTTGATTACTTCAGAAGAAACTTTGATACGCGTGGTCTTGGGATGAGCTATCAGGCTTTTATGGCCTATGATGTCGCTACTAAGGACCTCAAATCTGCAGATATAAACCTCGAAAAGATGAGACAAAACTACATGATCAAGAAACAGTTTGTGCTCATTGCCGAGGGTTATGGAGTTTATATAAAAATCATGAAGAAATACGGTTACAAAGATAATATTATAGCTGAAAAAGAAGAACAATTTGGGTTATTGTTAAAAGATTTGGGTGTGAGAGATAAGTATGATGAATTTATTAATAATGCAAATTAATCGACACAGTATGATGTGGTGGCAAGTTCTGTCCTGACCTTTATCTTCTGTATGTCAATCTCGTCTACTTTCATCTTAAGCTTTCCAAACATCTTAATTACCTCAAATACAGATTTGCGACTGTGGTGAAAAGGCTTTCCTGACACACTTTGCCTTCCGGGTTGATTTCCGCAGGTTCACCTGATAACTTATGTAGGTGCGAAAAAATAACAGAGCCTGATGCTGCGGCCTGCCAGATTTCATCTCGAACAATATGGAAATACTGCAAATCGATTTTTTTTCTTTGCGCGAAAACCCATGCAGTGCACGTAATACCGGCGATATACGTTATGTCGAAGCAATGAAGGAATTTCTCACAAATTTAACCAGCTTGAAACTAAAGTTATTTAAGTGCACCTAAAATTAGCTTGAGCATGGAAGAGGATGTTAAATTCGCCCTTGACCGGCTAAAGCAGGATAATATTGAGTTTTTGCAACTTCAGTTCATGGATATAGTTGGGGCAGTGAAGACCCTGACTGTTCCTAAAAACCGTTTCGAGAGCGCACTGACGGAAGGTGTTGTTTTTGATGGAAGTTCAGTGGCAGGGTACGCACAGATTGAAGAATCTGATATGAGGGCCCATCCGGACCTGAATACATATGCTATCCTTCCTGAAAGTACAAAGGATGTCAGGACCGCAAGATTCATCTGCAATGTATTCACTCCTGAAGGCACAAGATTTCCCGGAGATCCAAGATATGCCCTTGAGAGAGTTCTTGAGAAACTCCACAAGAAGGACATGGATTTCTTTGTGGGGCCAGAGTTCGAATTCTTTGTTTTCAAAAGGGACAGCCAGGGGAATCCAACTGCAATTCCAAGTGACTATGGCGGATATTTCGACAATACCCCCATCGATGCAGCGAATGAGATCAGGCAGGATATCCTGAGATCAATGTACAACCTGGGCTATCAGCCTGAGGCTGCTCATCATGAAGTGGCTTACGGCCAGCACGAGATCGATCTCAGATACGGCCAGGCACTTGTAATGGCAGACAGGGTTGCAATGCTCAAAAGCATCATAAAGAATGTTGCGCAGAACCATGGAATGTATGCAACGTTCATGCCAAAACCAATCAACGGGGTCAATGGATCGGGTATGCATGTTCACCAGAGCATAATGTCCACAGGCGAAAAGGAGAACCTTTTCTATGATGCGGGAACGAAATATGGCCTCAGCGATCTTGGAATGCACTACCTTGGAGGCATACTCAAGAACGTGAATCAGGCATCTGCGGTGCTAGCTTCATGGGTAAACTCATACAAGAGGCTCATCCCTGGTTATGAGGCCCCGGTTTATATTTCATGGGCAAACAAGAACAGATCGGCACTTGTCAGGGTGCCAGCAGGAAACGGAATGAGGAAGAGAATGGAACTCAGATGCCCGGATTCTGCTGGGAACCCCTATCTGCAGTTTGCCGTGATCCTTGGATGCGGCCTTGACGGCATTGAGCACAATATAAAGCCACCTGACCCCGTGGAAAAAGATATATTCCACATGACCGCAGAGGAGCGCGTCAAGCATGGAATACAGTCCATGCCTGAGAGCCTTGGGGAAGCTCTGCACCATTTCCGTAACAGCAAATTAATGAAGGAGATCCTCGGGGAGCATATCTTTGAGAACTTCATAACCGTGAAGCAGCGGGAGTGGGATGCTTTCAGATCCTATGTCACAAAATGGGAACTGGACAGGTACCTGCCCATTCTCTGACCTTTCACTCAGAGAATCCCCTGTTCTTTTCCCTTCTTCTTTCAGCTAATCTTGCGTATGAATTCAGCCCTATCATTACTATTCCCACTATGAGGAGAATGAAACCAAATATTGCTCCTATGAGATAGAGGTAGCCAATATTCGTGATTGTCACATCCACTACAGCTGACGTATGGGCATTGTTGGTTATGACAAGTGTCCAGTTGCCCGATGAATCTGCCACAAACACCTTTGATCCCTGGTTTATGTTGATTATTGAGAGAGAACCGCTGTGAACACCGCCTGGAGAAAGCATGTAAGCCGTGATATTTATGTCGGTGCCGTTATGTGATGCTATGATGTATTCCAGATCATTGCCGGCCTGCACATTATCCTCTCTGATGGAAACGGATGACGCTGATCCCGGCAGAACTGATACATTACGGTGAGTGGAAACGTTGCTCTCAATGGAATAGACAGAATACGAGAAGAGAATGACAGAAACTATGAGTATTATGGCGGCTATTCTCACTATCCTTTTCCTTACGGGCCTGAACATTTCTTACCCTTCCCTGACCTGAATTTCCTGGGATTGCTGGAAGCTGAGGCCGCCGATATTCATCACGGCCATGACCTCTTCCCTGTATCTTTCAAGTATGGCCTTATCCCCCATTATGGTCAGTGAATCAATGTGACTGCCCATTGATAGCTTTTTCGATGTCTTGAATGAACGGACGGCAGACAGGACCTGCAGAATATATCCAAACTCGGCCGCACCACTCTTCTCCGAAATGTTTCCGGAAGGAATTGGCCATTTTTCCAGATGAATGCTTTTTTCGGGGCCGAGGTTGAGCGAATGATAGACCTCTTCGGTAATGAATGGCATTACAGGAGCGTACATCTTCATTATCTGGAGGAGAACGTATCTGAGGATCCGCCCGAACTCCTCCCGTGTATCGCTGCCAATCTCCTGAGACCTGTTCACGATTCCCTTAGCCATCTCAAGATAGTTGTCACAGTATATGTTCCAGAAGAAATTGTCTATTTCCGATCTTGCCCTGGAAAACTGGTAGCTGTCCATAAGATCTGTGACCTTTACTATGAGGTCATTGAGCCCGGAAATTACCCCTGCGTTTATTGGATGCTTTGCTTCGGGCACTGCAGGTGTTGCGGTACCCCCCGAAAGCATTGCAACCAGTTTTGAGGCGTTGAATATCTTTATGACGGTCCTCTTGCCCCGGACAAAATCCTGCTCCCTCACCTTTATATCCTCGCCAGGCAGGGCCGTGGATGCCCAGTATCTCACTGCATCTGCACCGTATTCATTCACAAGGTCCGCCGGCTCGATTATGTTTCCCCGGCTCTTGCTCATCTTCTGGCCCTGCGGATCATATACATTTCCGCTGATGAGGATGGTCTTCCATGGAGAAATGCCGTCGTGTATGAATGACCTGACAATTGTTGTAAAAGCCCATGTGGAAATTATATCATGACCCTGGAATCTTGCATCCATGGGGTAAAGACTGGGAAAGAGACCTTCAGGTATAAGGGCAAGCCTGGGACTCAGGGACGACGTGGCCCATGTATCCATCACGTCAGTCTCCGGATCAAGATCGGAAGAGCCGCACTTTGGGCAGGCAATCTTTCCGGCATATGTCCTGGGATCAACAGGGAGATCATCCTTGCCGGCATATACCGTTTCGCCACATTTCCTGCAGTACCATACAGGGAAAGGCACTCCAAGGAACCTCTGCCTTGAGATGCCCCAGTCCCACTTCAGGCCGTTTATCCAGTTGTCGATCCTGACCCTCATGTGAATCGGTATCCACTGTGCCGAGTGGGCCGAGGCTTTCAGCTCTTCCCTTATGTCAAGGACTTTCACATACCACTGCTTGCTGATGCCGAACTCCACCGGCGTATCGCAGCGTTCGTGCGCATTGACTGAGTGCTTGACACGCTCTATTTTTTCAACGACCTTCAGGTGCTCCAGTTCCTCTATGATCCTCTTTCTGCCCTCCCTGACCGTGAGACCTTTGATAATGCCGGCCTCTTCCTTGAATTTCCCGAAATCGTCCAGGATGATGCGGGTTGACAGCCCATGCTTTCTCCACAGGTAAATATCATTCTGGTCCCCGAAAGTACAGACCATTTCAGCCCCTGTACCCTTATCCATTGCCACCAGGTCGTCAGTTATGATATCAACTGTGTATCCGTATACTGGAACAGTTACTTTCTTTCCTATGAAACCTGAATATCTCTCATCAGATGGGTTGACTGCCACTGCAACACATGCCCCCATCAGCTCAGGCCTTGTTGTGGCAATGAGAACGCCTCCGTCCTTTCCCGTGAATCTCACATAAACAAACTCGGAGGACTGGTTTATGTCCTTCAGGTCGATCTGAGAAATTGCCGTCCTGCAGGTTGGGCATCGTATTGTGGGACCTTCTTCCCGGTATACCCTCCCCTTTTCCACCAGGTCCAGAAACATGGATTGCGATATTTTCATTGAAGTTTCAGAAAATGTCCTGTAGGCGTGCGAGAAATCGGCACTGATTCCCAGATCCATCCAGTTCTTCTTCAGTTCTTCCTCTGCCTTTGCACTTTCCTGCATGCAGAGACGGATGAACTCCCCCAGGTCTGTTCTTTCACCCTTTATGCCCAGGGATTTTTCCGTATACCTTTCCGTGGGAAGTCCGTTGTCATCGAACCCCCAGGGATAGAATACACTGTATCCCCTGAGCCTCTTGTATCTTGCAATAAAATCCTGGTGGGGGTATGAAAAGGCATGCCCCATGTGCATCTTACCGGAAATTGTGGGCGGTGGAGTATCTATGGAGAAACACTTCTCACGTTCACTGTGGCCGATTTCAGTGGCATAAATTGATTCTTCAGACCAGAGTTTTTTCCATCTGGCTTCCATGGCAGGAATGTCTAGATCCATTCTGTTGGTTAGGATGTTGACAATTAAAACCATTTTCATACCCACCATGGAAGCCTCAGCAATTCACGGGAAAAAGTGAGCCGGTTACCTGCAAGATCTGGCCCTGAAAAACAGAGTGTTTCTGCAAAACATATATAGCAAATTATCATAACTACAAGAAAAGAAATGGTAAATCTGCATAAAGAAAAAAGCACATTCAGTTTTGACGAAACCTGCAACAGAATATATGAATTCCTTAAATCCAGGAACGTGGCGGTTTTCACAACAGTTGATCACCATGAAAATGCTGTGAAAGTTGGGCTCAACCTCAGGCCGGAAAAGGTCATAATGTTCGGGTCTCCCCTTGTTGGAACACACCTCATGGAGGAGAATCCGGACATAGGCCTTGAACTTCCTTCAAAGGTTCTGGTTTACCAGGAAGACAACCTCGTTTACCTGGTGCATGCTGATTATGATGATCTCAAAGGAGCATATCATCTTTCCAGATCTTCCGAATTTATCAACAAACTGGCTTCACTGGTGGCAGATCTGGACAGTTATGCCACTCACGCTTGATGTTTCATTTTTTTATTAACTTCAGACGTTTTCTTTTAACTGGCAGTTTTCCAGGGTTCCATTGATGTGATGAGGAATTCCAGCAAATTCAGTCAGTTTCTGGCAGAAAACTCTCCGCTATTCCCTCTTTCTGCATCTCTTTTCCTGGTTTTTTCTCTTATTTTAGGGCGCTCACGCTATTATCCCAATTCTTTTCATGTGAACAACCGTTGAAAGGTTGTATGCCATGTTCACAAATGTCATCTTCACCCTGACTCTCCTCACCATGGTGACAAGGGTATGGCCACCGTTCTGCACCCTCTTTATCACTGAATACGGCCTCTCACCGGGTGTCCGCTTCCTTGAGATCCTGATGTTCCTGCGTACCTGTTTCATGGTCAGGGGAGTGTTTCTGGATGCACGATCCATGGTTGCATTGATGCCGCGGCAGGGGCACCCTGGTATCCTTTATCCCTGTAGCAGGGCATCCTGTAAACGCCGGTCAAGATTTGTGCAAAATCGCCGAGATGGAGAGATCAACCTGTGAATCGTGCAGCGAGGCAGCTGTGATGACAGATTCACGGACCAGTGGCAGATCAACACCATGGGATGAATGCTGCTTGTATCCGAAGAAGTCCTTTCTATCCTTCTGCGCGAATGTGCCATCCCTGGATCTTCCCGTCATGGATTCTCTGTGCTCATCCTTCCTGAGGTGTTTCTTCTCCTCCCTGGCTCTCCTGGCCTGCCTTTCAGCCCCCTTCCTGTCCACAGCCACCGATTTCTCAGGCAGATCAGGCATATCCGGTGCGGGAGGTTTCCTTCTCCCATGCTTTCCATGATCAGATGTGATGAAGGGGGATCCTGTGTACTGGACCCAATCATATTTGCTCTCGAATGCCCTTTGAAGGTTTTAGTTATTACTGTTACAATATATATATATACCAAAGTTTTTTTGATTCTTATGAAGAAACGGTTAAAGTTTTTAGGTGTTACATTCATGGCTTTACTGATGATATTGCTTGCTTTTTCCGGGGTTGCACATAATGCAACATCGCATAGCAATGGCAGAGCGGTGGATAACTTATCTGGGATCATGCCGTTCAACTCCGCTAATCAGAATGTTGCAATAAATGGCAGGATAGCATTTTTGAACGAGCACGAAATTCACGATTTACAGAAATTCATGATCTACAATCTTGTCCATTATGGCACACATCACAGCATCCTGGACCAGCTAAAATACAAAGCAGATCTGAACTTTATATTCTGGTATACTCATAACTATGAACTTATTCCCTCTTCAAGCAGGGGCATCGTTCAGCAGAATGCCAGCGTCATTCTTTCGCTTTGGGAAAAAGGCAGCCCCGAAGCAAAGACAGATTTACAAGCCGTTGCGGACTACAAGTTGCAACAGATTTCGCAGGGCAATCAAATCGATGTTTTGCAAGTAGAGAAAAATCGTCTTGGCGTACTAATATCCAATCAAACAATTGTACATAAAAGCCAAACCATTTACAAACTGACATACAGGTATTCTGAAAACAATCAGACTCTCATATATGCTTTGATATTTAACAATGGTGAATATACTCCCATAGACCCATATTTCTGGCTGAACGACTTTACGGTTCACTGGGGATGGGGAGGTCTCATATCAGGAACCAGCTATAACATTTACATGAATTTTACTAATCTTTACAATGCAAATGCTTACAAGAACTTCATTGTAAATGCACTAACCTTAGACGCTCTTATTACTGACCTAATTTCTGGAGTTGTTTGGGGCGCACTTGGTGGCATAATTGGAATAGAAGGATATACTTTTGCTGCGCTTTTAGCTGGTATCGTCTCCAATGTAGTATCTGATGTGACAGGGGTGGTAAGCCTTTTAGAGCTTGCAAAAAATGTGAATACACTGTTCAGTAACGAGTGGGACTCAACACACAGCTTCTATGTGGCGTTCACTCTAAACAACTGGGAATGGGGACTGGTACCAGAGTTTTCTGTTTGGGGTCTGAATTATCCAGAAAAGAGCCTCTTTCCGGTCTTCAGACAAGTAGAACCCATCACAGGGGGAGACGCAGCGCAGAACTTCATAACTCTCTTCAACCAGGTCAAGGATGTATACGGAACTAACACCGAACATTACCTGCCTGATCCACCTCAATGGGCAGACGTAGCTCTATATTTTGAGGGCTGATTCAATGATCATTGTGACTTACGGGATAATACTGCTGACAATTTTCATATATCTGTATTTCCTGATCTTCGCGCTAGCCGAGGACAATAGCTGGAAATATATACGAAAGGCTATTGTTATCCCAACCGTGGTTATGTTAATTTGCTTGGGTGGATCACTAACTGCAGTATACTTAACTAAACCATCTCTGGCTAATATCATAGGATGGTCCCCCCTAGGAATATCCCTTATGGTGATGCTACTTAGTTAGTTTATTTGGTCACCTCTTTCTATTTGGTCGATTCAAAGGCTGACATTTCCAATTTTCCAGAGCAAATATGGTCTTGAGAAATCTGATTTCAGGGATTTTGCTTCAATGAATATTTTCAATAAGAAGAAGAAACTAGAAAGATGGCAGGATAGAAATTCACGGGCTTCATTTGACTTCAAAAAGTGATCCTATCAATAAACTTCAGAGGTTTCTTTTAACTGGATCCTTTGATATCCCATTTGTGTTGTCAATGATTCTCCTGAATTCCGTCAGTTTTCTTATGAAGCCTTTAGAAGTCTGAGAGAAGCAGCCAAACTCACGTGCTCTGGCATGTAAATGCACATACTCGCTTCATCTGAAATGATATAATCAAAAGTAGAATTCTACCCTTAGCCCTCTAGAAATGTGCGCAAATGTCATGATTTTATTCCAAGTGATTCCAGGATTTCCATGCGGACCTTATAAAGCCGTTGCCCAAAATGGCTCTATTCAATTATACGTCTTGTATCTTAATCGATATGCAGGTGCCGGGATTTGGACCCGGGTCGAAAGCTTGGAAGGCTCTCGTGCTAGACCAGACTACACTACACCTGCTTCCCTACGGCAATATACACAGGTATAATTT
>JAKAQT010000052.1 GCA_021819605.1 Thermoplasmata archaeon | reverse complement strand
CAGGGTGAGCCAGGCTGGAGAACGCCTTTCCTTCGGCACTTTTGAAAAGTTATCAAAAATAAGCTGGAAATCAAGCCCCTCTTCACTGATTTTCCCGGCAGACCTGACCGAAAAAGAATCAGAATTTATGGGTCTCTTCTGCACCAGGTTAGAATGATCGGATCTATGTGAAATATGTCTCCACAATCTGCATAACAAGGTTGAGTGGCAAATTCAGTTTCCGGCTCACATATTCCGGATCCATACTGTCAACATAATATATGAGAACCAGCCTGGAAGTAGGATCTGGCACCATTGCCGATATGTAGGAGTTTATCTGTCCCATGATCTGATCCTTGATTGCAAGAAGCTTATTTCGGTCTCTCATGAGCTCGTCAATCCGGTGGTCAACATCGTCTATCTTTTTCAGAAGTTCCGATGGTTTTTCCGCATGAACATTCTTCCTTTCTTCTCCGCTGCTGGACTCAAGGGGGATTTCATATCTTTTGACTGTAATAAAATTGCGGGAATAATCCGCCACAAGGGTGGAGAATCCGGTAGGTCGGTAGATTTTTCTTCTGGCACCGAGACTGCTGGGTGCATACCCTGCAGATGAAATGAGGTTTGCCTTCTCCAGCAGATCCAGTTGTTTATTGATAGCCTGCTGTGAGACACCTATGATCCTGCTGATCTGCAGGGCATAAGACTGATCGATGATGAGGCTCCTCAGTATTTCCCTGCGGGTCGAATTCTCTATTGCGCTTATGAAAGCCTCAAGATCATCGTCAATCATTTCCCATCACTCTATCTGGACCTTCTTTCCGCTGGTTCTGCCTCCGTTCACTTTGTCGATTGTCAGGTCCAGTATCCCGTTTGTGAACTTTGCCTTTGCAGTTTCCGGTTTGATATCATACTCAAAGTCCATGCTCTTGTAGTACTTCCTTGGGCCGTTTCGTACATTTATGGTAACATTCCTTTCAGAGACATTCAGTTCAATGTCCTCCTTGGATATGCCCGGAAGCTCATAGGTGAGGTATACTTTGTTCTTGTCCTCGTTGAAATCGGTCATTGGTTCCCTGACATCCTTCTCAACAGCCTCTGATGCACCGGGTATCATGTTTCTTGGCACATTACCGAACTCCTCGAATACCGGTTTTCCGTCTGGACCAATCTTGTAGGAGAAACCATACACGTAAGGTCCATATGTTTTGACATCTGGGTCCTTGAGGAATCTGTCCCATATCCTCATCAGCCTGTCATTGAATCTGTCAAAGTCAAAGCCGAAGTCCCTGAACATGTTATCAAACTCTTCGTCCCAAGGGGTTCTCCAATCGTCTTCATCTCTCTTTTTTCTTATCGCCATATTTTATCCTCCTGTTGTCAACCATTAGTTGACAACAATAGATTACAATTTGGTATAAAAATATTATGTTGACGGTTAACTTTGCCTCGAAAGTGGTTTTGACGGCGTAGCAGATTAGCTGCAGTGTGCCAGATTTCCTGAATAATTCACAATTGGTATCTTGGTGTTGTTCCGGAGATTGAAAATGATCTGAACATGAAAACCATGGCGCCTGCGATATGGGCTAGTAGCCGGTGAAATACCCGATGTACACAGGAAAAATGAAGTATATATCCACGGGCAGTGGAAAAATTAAGGCTGATAAATCACCAGTAAGGTATAGCTGGACAAGCCATAGGGCATTCGGATGCAATAACGGGGGCACGGTCAATTAAGCAGAAACATCCTATTCTTAAAGGTGGTGTGGATGCCAGAGCCCGCATACCTGAGGCATTGATGATTGTGGACAGGCAACCTGCCTTCCGGACCAGTAACATCGCCGTGAATCTGAAATTCCAGGAGGAAGCAAGATTTCAATACCAATGGAAAGAAAAGAATGCCGAAAGGTATGCGTGTTCCAAATATTTTATAATCAAGGAAATGCTATATATATTTGAATTTATGAAGTGGATAACAAGGGAGAAAGCCGTTATAGACAGAATAGCATGCCCGTGGCTGATTTCCAGATTTATAGACGACAATCCTGAATTTATTTTTGTGCCAGCAGGTGAAGTTATGAAAGTTTCCAGAGAACTTTCCGCGATTCCATTTGATGTGGAAGGAGCAGAACTTAATCACTACTATGAGAACGGCGAGGAGAGAGTAACATTTGATGCTGTTATGAAAAAATACAATCTGTCTGATCCCGCTCTTATGGAACTTGCAAAGATTGTCAGAGCAGCTGATGCCCATGAAGCAATTGCTGTACCTGAATCAGCTGGCCTGAAATCAATTGCTCAGGGCTTCAGGTTGATTTCGAAGAACGATCATGAAAACATGGAAAAACAGTTTCACGTCTATGATGCACTCTACGCTTATTGCAAGCATAAGCTAGAATCACGCAGAAAATGAGACACACGGCACACGGGGGCATTCCTTTCGCGTGAGAAATATGCTTTACTGCTATGATTGATATATTTTAACATTTGTGAGCGAGAAATCCCACACCTTTCAGGGGGGGTGTCACTAATACTACGGCGTATCTCTATCCCTGCATGAAAGTCCCCCAGCCTCCTGCTGAGTGATAAAATTTTAAAAATTCTCTGTTTGTGATTGCGGCACACCGTAGAATCTATAAAAAAAACTATATTAATAGAAATCATCCTAATAAGATTTCAATTGGAAAAAATAAAGGAAGACGTTTTAATTCTTGGTGGGGGGATGGCTGGTCTTCGTGCTGCTATAGCTGCAGCAGAATATAACCCGAAATTATCAGTAGGGCTTGTATCAAAACTTTATCCCTTGAGGTCCCATTCTGTTTCGGCAGAAGGCGGTACGAGTGCAGTCCTGAATCCAAAGGATTCCTTCGACCTTCACTCCTATGATACCATAAAGGGCAGTGATTATCTTGGCGACCAGGATGCCATTGAAGAATTTGTAAGGCTCGTGCCTGAGCAGATTTATACCACAGATCACTGGGGATGCCCGTGGAGCCGAAACCCGGATGGCACCATATCACAGAGAGATTTTGGTGCTTTGAGTTTTCCTCGTGCAACCTTTGCTGCAGACAAAACAGGTTTTCATGTAATGCAGACTCTGTTCAGCAGAGCAATGAAGTATAATATTCATTTCTACAATGAGTATTTTGCAACAAAACTGATTCTGAATGGCGGTCAGCTGAATTCAGTAACCACAATCGATCTCAGGACCGGAAATTTTGTCGTTTTCCAGGGAAAGGCACTTATTTTTGCAATGGGTGGAGCCGGCAGACTTTACCAGTTTGCCACATATGCCCATTCAGTGACTGGAGATGGGGATGGCATAGCATACAGGGCCGGAATACCCCTGAAAGATATGGAGTTCATACAGTTTCACCCAACAGGTCTGGTTCCATCTGGAATCCTCATAACCGAAGCAGCCAGGTCGGAGGGGGGATATCTTCTAAACAGCAAAAAGGAAAGATTCATGGGAACTTATGCTCCACATAAATTCGAAACGGCATCCAGAGATGTGGTATCAAGGGCGATTATGTGGGAGATTGAGGCAGGCCGCGGCGTTAAGGGCGAATACGGCGATATGGAGTACGTATATCTGGACATGCGGCACATTGCGGATAAACTGGATGAACGGCTTCCAATGATTACTGAAATAGCAAAGAAGTTCAATGGCATTGATGCACATACTGAACTTGTTCCCGTACACCCCGCAACCCATTATACAATGGGCGGCATAGATTCCAACGTAAAAACCACGACATCAGTACCTGGCGTGTTCGTTGCAGGGGAGAACGCCTGTGTAAGCATTCACGGTGCAAACAGGCTGGGATCAAACTCCACGAACGAATGCCTTGCACTTGGCAACGTTGCAGGAATAGCTGCAGCAGAGTGGGCAGTTTCACATTCGGTACCGGATCTTGACGTGGCGCAGGTTAATGACGAGGAAAAGAGGATCTGGGAAGATATGCTCAAGAGAGATGGAGGAGAAAACATCGCCAAGATCAGGGAAGATCTGAGAATCAACATGGATAAGAATGTTGGAGTATTCCGAACAGCAGACCCGCTGAGAAACAGCCTGAAGAACATAGCGGCACTGAAGGAAAGATATGAGAAGATCACAATTCAGGACAAGGCTGATACATTCAACCTTGAACTGGAATGGGCATTTGAGGTAGGGTTCATGCTTGATCTTGCAGAAATTATCACCGCCGGGGCGCTTCAGAGAACTGAGAGCAGGGGAGCACATTACAGGCGGGATTTCCCGGATCGTGATGACGCCAACTTCATGAAGCATACCATAGCCACATACTCCAAGGATGGACCTGTATTAACATACAGGCCTGTTGTTGTAACCAAGTGGCAGCCAACTGTGAGGTCATACTGAGGTGCATAATATGGAAGAACTGGTAGTAGAAGTCACAAGAACGGATGAGAAAGGCAACCAGAAGCTGCAGTCGTTCAATGTCCCAAAAGATAAAGTTTCCACGGTTCTGGAAGCACTCCTCTACATCAAGGAGAATATGGATCCGAGTCTCTCATTCAGATATTCGTGCAGGATGGAGATCTGCGGAAGCTGTGGAATGGAGATAGACGGCAAGCCCCATATGGCCTGCTCCACAACGATTGAAAGCCTGAAGTCGGATAAGGTCAAGGTTGCGCCAATGAAGCATTATAAGGTCATCAGAGACCTGGCTGTGGACATGGAAGGCTTTTTCGGTAAATACAAGGAAGTAAAACCTTACATTATACGGGACGACGAGAATGGAAAATACGAATCTGAAATACTGCAGACACCGGCACAATTTGACGAATTTATTGATTACTCCATGTGCATCAAATGTGGCATCTGCATGGCGGCATGTCCAATAGAAGGTTCTGATCCAGATTATCTTGGTCCTGCACCGCTGACTGCAATCTGGAGATACGTGGCAGACAGCAGGGACCAGGGGGCAAAATACAGGCTCGAGGTCGCCAGTGGGCCTGAGGGAACATCAAGGTGCCATTTCGTTGGTGAATGCACAGAAGCATGCCCCAAGGGAGTGGACCCATCATACGCAATCCAGAAGCTGAGGGGAAGCATGGTCAAGTACGAGTTCCAGAGTTTATTCAGGAGGCATTGAAATGGTCGAGGAAAACGTGAAAAATCTGCGGGAAGGCCCCATGGGTTGGGCAAAATTCTACAGGAAGGGAATAGGCTACTTTGCGTTCGCTATGCACAGGTTCAGCGGATTGGTGATTGTATTCTATCTTTATCTTCACCTGTTCGTGCTTTCGCATTTGCTTGTGGGAAAGGCTACGTACAACAGTCTGGTAACGTCTGTCACATATGGCCCATTTGATTCGTTCCTTGTGCTGGATGTTCTTCTGGCCCTGGTAATATTCTATCATGGTGCCAACGGGACAAGACTTGCGTTGAATGAGCTTGGTATAGGACTGGAAAATAACAAGGCAATGTTCTACGTATTTGAGGTTATATCAATGGTGCTTCTGGGCATTTTCCTGTATTATGCCTACATGTTCCTGGGGGCGAGCTGATATGGCAGAAGTTGAGATGAGCAGCGGGAGAGAAGTAAGGAGTTCCACCGGTTCCCTTGGGAGAATGTTTCAGGCTGCTTCAGGTCTCTTCCTCATATTCTTCCTTGGCGTGCACCTGTATGTTGCACACATAGACTTTGGGCATCCTATACAGTTCTTTACCTCAGTTATCGAGAATATGCATAATTTCTGGTGGCTTGCGTTCTTCATAGTATTTGTATGGGTCATAAGTTATCATGCAGTAAACGGCCTGGGCGGGATAATCAAGGATTTGAATATAGGTGAAAAGGGCAAGGCCTACGTAAATTACGCAATGGTTGCCCTGTACATCGTTACCGTCGTTTATGGAACAATTCTTGCAGTTCTCGTTGCAAGGATACCGCTTCCATAAGCGGCTTCTCCATTTTTTACTGTTCAATACTATTTCAGCTGTTACCGGTTAAAACTCATGGGATGAAGCCGTAAATCGCAAAAAATTCAGTCATTATTGCGGTCCTGACATCCTCTATATGCTAAAGCATCGGAGGTTCCTGTTTCACCGATTGTGCCTTTATCATGACGTCCAAGTGTCTTATTCCATCTCACACCCTTTTTATCGACCTTATTAGGCTTAAATTCCCCACTGACCGTAGGTATGCTCCGTACATATTGCTGTTTCTGATGAACTTTCCGTTCGCAATTCATTTCCTCTCTAAAGATAGAACCTTTCTTGCTGAAAAAATTGTAAAAACAACATCACCTTTATGGAACAGCATATTCATTGAGGTAACCCGCGGCTGAGGGTCAGGAATTCGCTATGGTCTGGGATTTATTTTCACTGTCATGCTACCAGCCCAAAAATTTTCCAGAATCCAGTTGAAAATGCCAGAATTCAGATCATATTGGCCAATCTTGCGTCATTACAGGGAAAGACAGGTATAATAAAACCTCACGAGTGCCTGTCATTGC
Source organism: Thermoplasmata archaeon (assembly GCA_021819605.1). Lineage (GTDB taxonomy): Archaea > Thermoplasmatota > Thermoplasmata > Thermoplasmatales > Thermoplasmataceae > UBA509. The sequence goes on along the minus strand of JAKAQT010000052.1, from coordinate 3,355 downwards.
AAAATCACAGTGAAATTTTGATATAATGATTTGTGAAGTGCAGGTTTAATATACCTGGCTTCAAGAAACGGTTCTCTGCTGTCTCTTCCTGCTTAGTTTTGAGAAAAACCACCACAGTATTATTCCTACAAGAATTGCAATCGCCACATACTGGTACTCGTCGAAATATGAAAGAATGCTACCCCAGTGCGGGCCCAGAATATATCCAAAATATATCAGGAAGCTGTCCCAGATAAGAGCACCTGCAAGTGTCAACAGCAGGAATGATGCCCTGTTCATTCTGGCAATTCCAGCAGGTATGGATATGAATGTACGGAATATGGGAACGAGCCGTGTAAAAAAGACCGAGAGTGGGCCATACCTGAGAAACCATTCGTGAGTTCTCCGTATGGAAGATTCGTCCAGCATAACATATTTGCCATATCTCAGGATTAGAGGAATCCCACCATAATCTCCAAGCATATAGGCAAGATATGCCCCAGTAAGGTTTCCGATGCTGCCAACAACCAGCAGGATAATAAATGCCGGCAACCCTGCGACTCCAAGAAGACCACCTGAAAAGGCTAGATAACCGCCGAATGCCATAACAACCTCAGACGGGATAGGAAGGAGAAGGCCCTCAAGGAGCATCAAGACAAAGATGCCGGGGTATCCCAAGGCTTGTATGAGCCCTATTACGAAATTAGCAAGCTCAGTTGCAATGGCAATGTGAATCACGAAAGCCTCATACACAACTATAATATAAGAATTATCACAGGGCTGAAAAATTCCTGAAGTATCCTACTGTGCATAAGTGATACAAAATGCCGTTTCTGGATTCATGAAAAAAGAATGAAGCTCTGATGCCCGCATGTCATCAATCGCTCCCGGGCGTAGTTGCATAGAACTCGCCGAGCATGGCTTTGACCTCTCCTTCCGGAAGTTCAAAGCGCCTCTTTTTAATATCACTTTCAAGAAGCATGAGTTCTGAAAGTTCGTCCGGATACCCCTGTGCGTATATGATTTCCCTGATCTGTGCGTTCATGAGCATCTTGGAGCAGACTACACATGGATGCGTTGTCACATAGATGACTGCATCCTTGATACTAACTCCATGAACGGCTGCCTGGATTATGGCATTCTGTTCAGCATGAAGTCCACGGCAGAGTTCATGTCTTTCTCCTGAAGGAACATCAAGTTCATCTCTTATACAGCCCACCACATCACAGTGAACAGTGCCTGACGGGGGTCCATTGTATCCAGTGGCCAGAACATTCTTATCCTTTACAATAACTGCCCCGACTTTCCTCCTGGTGCAATTTGATCTCGAAGCAGCAAGGAAAGCCATCCTCATAAAATACTGGTCCCATGTCGGTCTTTCGTTCTGCATAAAGTCATAGTTTGAAGCATTTAATAATGTTTTTCAGGGTACGTTCTATATTGCAGTCAGCAGATATCATTCTTGCTGCGAAACACATCTTCCCGGAATAGAAGAAAGCCAGTCCAGCACTGTATTTATGATCACTTTTTACCCCATAGCACACAGGAATCGGTAAAGATTTTAGTCAGTATTGCATTTCAAACCCATTGAACAATACCAGGACATTAATGGGAATACTTGTAGCCATCCTAGGTTTCTATTTCTTCTTCTTCGTGCTGGATTACTTGGGAGGAATAGTAATAGCCGTTGGAGCTTACTTCATAGCCACTGGACTCAGGACGCCCTCTCACAGGCAGATATCCGGGAAGGTAAATCAGGCCATATACAGCAACATTCTGGAAAGAGGCACAGAGAGAATTAAAACCGGGCAGCTCAGGACCACTCAGGAGCGTTTTGTTGAAGTGCTGGATAAGTTGCAGGATATTCTCGGTTCGCAGAGTGATATGCCAGAACTGGGATATGACGCCATCTTTTTTCACTGCAGATCAGAAAGCGAAGCCACGTCCCGGCTTAACCAGATTGGTGATAAAGGCCTGAACGGCTCACTGATTCAAAACAAGAATGACTGGCAGATAAAGATCGAATTCTAGGGCTTGCAATGATCTGAGCGAGAAAGCCACTGAGCCTGCCATATGTGGATGAATTACTGCCGAAAGAGGAATGCCGCATACTGGAATAATGAAGATGACATACCTGCAGGCAGCCGGGGAATTCAAGCTTCACGAGATCTGAGCGATGGATGGACTAAAGCCCTCAGACATCATGATTGTGTGCTTTCTACGAATCAGAAATGCCTGGAGCTTTGAGGCGATGAGCGCATCAGAGAAGTTTTCTTCTTGTCAGAGCCACGGCAGCTATCAGTATGCTGATCAGAGAACCAAGTGCGATGTAGGCTCCTGCATCCTGCGGAGAGATTGCCTTGGACTTAGGGCTTAAATTATGCAACGGCGGCTGAAGGGTTGAGTTCAGGAGCCATGTGATAATTGGATCACCATGGCGGATGCTCATTGAAAGTATAACGTTATAATTGCAGGTGATGGCTATGGTGTAATTCGAAACCGCATCGCCATTTATGTAAACTCTGCTTGACAGTGCCTGCGATACGCTGCTGCCGGTAAGGTTGTTCAGGGAGACATATATGAGTATTGTTCCGTCGTTAGTGTCGGAAGAATAGTTGATCGATACTGAATCAGCTGTACTATTTATCGTAATAAGCGATATATTGGCAGATTCAACCGTGACAGGGCCACTGGTGATAAGTGTATAATTTTCAGGAAGGCGCTCCAGAGAAAAATCACGAGAACTATTTCCGTTTACAGACAGATTGAACGATTCCGGAAAGTATTGTGTTGCAGTAACTGAAACTCTGTACAGCCCTGCAGGAAGATATATGAAGTAGTAGCCTGATGTGTTGGTAGTGGCAGGCAACCCGTTGAATAATATCTCAGCAGTTCCGGGCTGTATATATCCATTTATGTCAAAGGTTACAGATGATTGAGTGGTACAGTTCAGAAAAGTTTCCTTTCCCTCATAAACAGTGAGTGAATATGTTTCGGGAGCCAGGTTTATTCCATATACTGAAATTATGTATCTACCTGCAGGCAGCGTTTCATTGAATTTTCCATTTGAAATTGCTACAGGGATGCCGTTGGCTCTGATTATGGCGCTATTCGAATTAACAGTGCCATTCAGATAACCGTAGTCTGCCATGGCTTTCAGGGTTATGTTCAGGGTCAGAGTGCTGCCGTAGCTTATGGAGAAGAAATCTGAATATGCATAGAATCCGGGAGCAGAATCCACAAGATAATATGTTCCGGGCACTAGGTATATGGAAAAATTCCGTTTGTCATCAGGAATCTTCTCCCCATTCAGGAACAGGGTTGAATTGACTCCTGAGATCACAACAAGATTCCCATTCTTCATGAAACTGACAGA
>JAKAQT010000051.1 GCA_021819605.1 Thermoplasmata archaeon | reverse complement strand
GGCATCTTCCATTTCGCCGTAAAAATTCATGAGATATGCCCGGCATATTGTGCCAAGCTTGTGTACGTTGAAATTTGCATTGAGGGACATAAGCGGATCATACGTCCAGGCAATGAGGTCGTACCCATTCCTGATTGCCCATTCCTTCTGCCGGAGTTTGAGAACCTCGCCAATGCCGGAATATTTCCTCTCTGAAATAACCCCTGTCATATGGGAATACAGGTATGTCTTTCCGTTCTTCATACCGGCAAAGCTGAAGTGCATACCGACCACCTTGCCTTCCTCCCTGGCAAGTAAAACAAGCCCGCCATGGAAACGCATGGCTGCCAGTATGTCCTTCACAAGCTGCTCAATGTTATCCATGCCCCAGGCCGACCGGATAACAGGGATAGCCTGCCGTATATGATCCGGATCCTGTACCACTTCAATTTCCATGGGTGCTGCCATCCCACCTTACTTTCATGTCCCTTGCGGCCTTCACCTCGTCAGGCCTGCTGACTGGCAGGTTCATCGGGTGTTTCTTCACTTCTTCAGGGGAAAGTTTCGAACTTTCTATGAGGGCGTCCACAAATCTGTCCAGATCCTGCTTTGATACTGTTTCTGTGGGCTCGATCATCATTGCCTCGTGAACGATGAGGGGGAAATAGATTGTTGGGGCATGCACACCCTGATCTATGAGGTACTTGGCTGCATCCAGAGCCCTGATGCCAGTATTCTCAGTGGATATCACAACCTCATGTTTCTTCAGCGTCTTATATGGGATGCTGAATCTGCCCTCAAGCCTCTTCCTTATGTAGTTTGTGTTGAGGACAGCATTCACTGTGTTTCTTCTGAGGCCATCCGATCCATGGTACGTGATATAAGCCCATGCCCTGAGAAGCACCATGAATGATCCAGTGTATGACGACACTTTCCCGATTGTGTGTTTTGCACTGTAGTCAAGGAAGCACCTGTCACCATCCTTCCCTATCACGGGAACGGGCAGGAAGTCCTTCAGGTGTGATTTAACCCCGACGGGTCCCGCACCAGGCCCTCCGCTTCCATGTGGAGTTGCGAAAGTCTTGTGGAGGTTGAAGTGGACGATGTCAAATCCCATTATGCCTGGTGACGTGACTCCCAGGATTCCATTGAAATTCGCACCGTCGTAGTAGAGGAGGGCACCGGCATCGTGGACCATCTTTGCTATCTCCTCAATGTGGTCCTCAAAGATTCCAAGGGTATTGGGGTTTGTAATCATGAACGCTGCGGTATGTTCAGATAGGGCAGCCTTCAGGGCATCAAGGTTCACAGTGCCGTTCTCTGAGGAAGGTATCTCTATGACGTTGAAACCTCCCATGGCAGCCGAGGCCGGGTTTGTCCCATGTGCAGAATCTGGAATGAGGACGTCTGTTCTGGTGCCAAGCTCTCCCTTCACCTCAAAATACTTCCTGGTGATAAGTATGCCGGTGTACTCGCCCTGTGCTCCGGCCAGAGGCTGGAGCGTAACGGCATCCATGTCAGAGATGGCCTTGAGGTATTCCTGGAGCTCATAAAGTATCTTCAGCTCACCCTGTGTTTCAGACTGAAGCTGCAGCGGATGCATCTCCGAGAATTGCCTGAATGATGCTATGGCATCTGCATACTTGGGATTGAATTTCATCGTGCATGATCCCAGTGGATAAATTCCAAGGTCCACGCTGTAGTTCATCTGGGAAAGCCTTGTGTAGTGGCGCACAACATCATACTCCGAGACTTCTGGGAGATTCAACTCCTTTCTCAGCAGGTTTTCCGGAAGATCGATCTTCTGTTTTCCTTCAACTCCCGGGAGCTTGTAGGTTGTTCCGGACCTGTACTCAAAGATCAGGGGTTCGTCATACACTGCCTCGTGGTATGCCATCAGAACACCTCCAGTGCTTCTGCCAGCTTTGCAATTGCCCCGTCTGTTGTTTTCTCTGTGGTGGAGAAGAATGCTCCGTTTCTCACATCCGATGCCGCCCCGCTGGATACCCTTGAGAGCGCAAGGCCCCCATTGATGCCTCTGGTGGAAAGGAATTCCTGCAGGCCGTTCACGTCTTTCCGGAACGACACCAGCACATCTGAGAACGGTTTTCCGGTCAACTGCTGCTTATCTGCCACCTTCAGGCCGCCAAGTTTTTCCTTGAGCTTTCTTGAATTAAGGTAGGTGGTTTCCGCAATTTTCCTGAGACCGGAAGGGCCAACAGTTCCAAGGTACACGGTCGCTGCAATGGCCATGAGCGCCTGGTTTGTGCATATGTTGCTTGTGGCCTTTTCCCTCCTTATATGCTGTTCTCTTGTCTGCAGGGTCATAACGTAAGCCCTTTTCCCGTTGCTGTCCACCGTTTCACCTATAATCCGCCCCGGCGATTTTCTCACATAATCCTTCCTGAAACTGAGAATTCCAAGTGTCGGTCCTCCGAAATTCATGTGAATTCCAAGCTGCTGTCCCTCTGCAGCCACTATATCCGCACCGTATTCACCAGGCGGAGAAAGCATTCCCAGAGATACAGGGTCAACGTACGCTATTATGAGTGCATTTTTCCTGATCTGCTGTATTTTCGGGACGTTCTCATCAATTATGCCCAGGGCATTAGGCATCTCCACCACTATGGCGGAGGTGTCATCCGTGATCCTGGACTGGATATCATCGATGTTGATGAAACCGCTTTTGCTGTCCACGGAGTATCTTACAAGCCTCACCGGGAGGCCGTAAAGATAGCTTTCGATTACCTTCTGCTTATCATCGTATATGTTTGCCGGTATGAGGATGTCCCTTTTCTCATTGATCCTGTGTGCCATCCTGACAGCCTCCCCCAGTGTTGAGAAGCCGTCATACATTGAAGAGTTTGATATGTCCATGCCAGTGAGTTCTGCCATGTAGGTCTGGTATTCAAACAGGGACTGGAGTGCGCCCTGTGACATCTCTGCCTGATATGGTGTGTATGCGGTCAGGAACTCACTTCTGCCTATTATTGAATCCACGGTGGAAGGAACAACGCGATCATAGATACCATTCCCAAGAAAATTTATCATATCAGGGCCCCTGTTTAATTCCCCTATAGAAAGAGCCCTCGAAATCACCTCATACTCTGATATTCCCGGGCTGATCTTGAGATCGGTCTTCCTGAATTTCTTTGGTATGTCAGAAAAAAGTTCCATCTCATCAGAAATGCCAACAAATTCCGCAATTTCCTGCTTTTCCGGATTTGACTGCATAGAATCGTCCATAGATTGTATGGAACTCTATTTAGTTTCGCTAATCACTGTAATGGAGGTATTGTGGGCAAAATTCTTAATAATGATTCCACTGACATGCAGGTTGACATCAGAAATATCTTCCCTGACCTCAGAATCTGTTGCTTATCCCACCATTGGTGTAATACTGCTTGGGGGCATAAGCGATCGCACACGAAGAAATCCGCTCCACACCTCCGCAGGGTTTGCATATACAGGTCTTGATTATGACATAGACGTGCACACAAGAATTTATGCCGCAAGGGGGCAACCCACAGGATCGATTAACGGAGAGCCAGTCAAGTTCAGCCAGTCCAACAGATCACCATTTCACGTCCTGAACAAATATGAGCCACTTATCTTCAGGAAATTCGGGATCACGGATGATGAAATCACGCTATCATTCAGTTCCACAAACAGAAAAATCCTCAGCGGAAGTTCAGATGCTGGTGCAGCAGCCATAGGGGCTGGCATCCAGAGCCTGTCCGGAGGAACCATATCGCATAAGGACCTTGAATCCGATCTCAGGGCAATTTCCGAAAGCGCTGCCAGAAGCCTTTACGGTGGCCTTTCAGTAACCTGGGTCAATGGCGGGGAGATAAGCACCGAAAGGATCCTGGGTCCGGAGGCATTTAATGACTACGTTATTGTGGGATGCAGGTTCAATGTGCCAAGGAACCCATCAGACAGGATTCATGAAAATGTTGTGCACAGTCCTGATTACAACAGGAGGATAGAATCCACCAGGGAAAAGGGCTCGGCCCTGGTCAAGCTTGCTGAAGACAGGGACATTGAGGGCATATTTGAGCTGGCCCATCATGACACTGATGAGTACCATGCACTCATCGAGAGTGTCGGAGTTCATGTGATAACTGAAAGGATGAGGGCCCTGATGGTGTGGGTCAATGAGATGCGGAAAGAAAACTGGCTCACATATATTGTGACAGGCGGAAGCAACGTTTTTGTGGCCGTGAGAAAGAAGGACCTGGCACACATACTGCCAATGATTTCTGGAAAATGTGATGAAATAGACCTCCTGAGGGTTTCTGGAGAGGCTCACACTGTATAATCCATGGGTGGGACATTCCGATTAAGCTGACCGCCGATCGCAAAGACTATTTATCGGAAATGCGATCTCAGGTCACATGGCAGACAAGAAATCCGAAGGATTCCAGTCTGGAGCAGGTTTAATCAGATACTTCGATGAGGAAGAAATTAAGGGCCCTGCTCTTGATCCCAAGCTCATAATATACATCGGCATTGCCATGGCCGTAATTGTGGAGCTTGCCAAGGTTTTCTGGCCAATATGATTCAGAATTTTTCATTCATTTCTTTTCAGTCAGTAAGTAATTTCCCTTTCTGAGCGCTCTGGAGCCAGTGTCACGCTTGAAAAATTTCTATTGCGTTGGAAAATGAACTCTCATGGTTTGGAAAAGAATTGTTTCGACCAAAGCCCTGGATAATGCTGGTGGCCATTTTTCAGTCAGCGTCGGTGGCAACACTATTTTTGTGGCCAGGGGAAAGGATGGCTATCATGCCATGGATGCCGTATGCTCTCATGCAAAATGCATACTTGGCGTTTACAATGCAGATGATCTCACAGTAAGATGCCCCTGCCATAATGCGAAGTTTGATCTTAGCACCGGGCGTATGCTGGAACCTCCGTTTGTTGCACCCAATGCTCCCAAGGATAAACTTGGCCTCAAATTATTCAAGATAAGAGACAATGAGGGTTTTCTTGAGGTAGATGTAGAGTAACAAAATAAGCTCATAAAATCTGCATTTCTATTTTCTCAACCTTTCTTATATTAACCGCCAGGCTAACCTGCAATAAAAAGAAATAAATGATCAGACACGATTAGGCTTGAAGCTCCGGTGGTGTAGCACGGCCAAGCATAAGGGACTCTCAATCCCTCGACTCGGGTCCAAATCCCGGCCGGAGCATACCATGTAGTCCAGGTTGCGCCCGACCGTTTCTTTTAGCCCCTTTCCCTGGGGCAATCTAAAATCCAGTTTTTTCATGTATTTTCTGACCTCCAAAAATGCGTCTTCAGCATCAGGCTGAATGTAAATCATTGTGGTACCAACGCTGTTAAGACCCGGGAGCTGTTGAATGAGTTCTGGTTTCAGGCCATTTTCCCACAGATATCTGCCATAAAACCTTCTTGCTCTGTGTGGAGAGAAGCCTATTCCAGCCCTTTTGGCTATCCTGTCGATGATGTTATGGCCGCCATCATCGGTTACCGGCTTTCCATACTGGGTAACCATCAATGCCTTGGTATTCTTGTTGACCTTCTCAACAAGTGCCTGCCTGAATGGTAGATATTTCAGGAAAGCATCTTTTACGCTTGGGAATAAAGGGACTTCCCTGTATTTCTCATTCTTTCGATAGTATCCCGAATTTTGTGTAAATAAAAGATCAGGATCTTGATCATGATCATGGGAGAAATTTCATGAAAAATGAAAGGATGCCTCCAGGAACCAACTAGGAGGCAATAAACAATGGAAGAACTGGATAAAAAGGTATCTGAAATAGTCAGATCCACAGTGAAGGAGTTCATGGAATCTCTCATGAAAGGAGAGATTCAGGCCTTTCTTGAGGAGAACAGGGGATCGAGAAATGGATATTACGAGAGAGACCTGGGTACAAGATATGGGAAAATAAATGATCTCAGGGTTCCAAGGGATCGCAACAATGAATTCCAGACCGCTCTGTTTGAGAGATATCAGCGCAACATCGGAATTGACGATCCTGTTGTTTCCATGTACTCCAGGGGAATATCAGCAGGGAAGATGGCCGAAATCCTTGAGGAACTGTTTCACAACAGGTACAGCAGATCCACCATATCAAGGATCACAGACGGACGTGGAAGAGCCACTGCTGTTCATAGCAGACGGTCTTCCGGGAATAGAGGAGGAAGTAAAACAGCTGTATCCGAGGGCTGATTTCCAGTTGTGCACAATACATGCATCAAGGAATTTTGAATCACATGTGAGGGTGCAGGATCGCAATGAGATAGATTCAGATCTCAAGGGAATATTCCTCTCCCGCACCAGAGAGGAAGCACTGAATCAGTTCACTGTGTTCAGGAATAAATGGTCTTCGAAATACCCGAAGCCGGTGCACAATATGGAGAAAAGCCGGGGTATATTGCTCAAGTACCATGATTATCCTGAATCCATAAGGAGGTCCATACATTCAACGAATCTGATTGAACGAATGAACAAGGAGATACGGCGCAGGATAAAGATCATCGATTCTCTCCCGTCAGAGGAGAGTGCCATGAAGATGATCTATCTCAGGTCTGCTGAGATAAATGAGCAATGGTCTCTCAGATCACCGAGGGGATTCTATAAATGCAAGGACGAGATCAGGGAAATGTTCCAGAAGAGGTATCCTTTATAAATACACAACTTTCGGGACGCTATGCTGATTTTTCTTTAGTATTATTCAAAATCGAAGGATAAAGCTCTATAAACTTTGAAAGGTTCTTACAGCAAAAATTCTTCGGTGAGAATGACGGATCCAGTTTCAAAAGCATGAGACCTAGGTTTGACCCCAACACAACACCGTTCTCATCTGCAGTGTTCTGAACTGCCTTACGAAAGAGTTCTTCTCCTTCGAGGATGCTGATTTCAGTATTTGGGAGGCTTTCAACTGTCAATTTCTTTCTATCGTGCCCCTTAGGTTGGGGTATTAGATTCTCGATGAAAATAAACTCCTCGCATCCTTTAGCGAATGAAGACGGGGCAGTTTTTCTACCGATTCCTATCACTTTGATGCCGGCTTCTCTTATTTTAATGGCTAATCCAGTGAAATCACTATCACTTATGACTAGGATGAAGACCTCCACGTACTTTGAGTGCAATATATCCATTGCATTTATTACCATGGCAGTGTCGGTCGAATTCTTTCCTTTTGTATACTGAAATTGCTGCATCGGTTTTACTGCATATTCCCTTAATATTCCATTCCATTCTTTTAGGGCAGTAGCACTCCAGTCGCCATAGGCTCTTTTTATTATGGTATTCCCGAACTTGTGTGAATAATCCAGTATTTGACCGATTGAATGGTACGGAGTATTATCCGCATCAATCAAAATCGCAAGTTTTGTTTCTAAATCGTCCATAACAATATTTTTAGTAAGGAAATCCGCTAATAGTTCTTTCCATGTCAACACTTAAGCCAAACCATTTTGATCATGCCCATCCCTCAACCCATTTCCTCATTTCTCTACGTTCATATTCCTCAAATGGGATATTAATGTAATGCTCATACTGTGTCACTGTGGTATGGCCCTGGCTCAGTGCAATCTGCAATGATTTATCTGGATAGTAAAACACTAACCAAGATTCCCAGGTCCTCCTGAAAGTCTTATTGTTGACTGGAGCTCCATCGAGGATCCTTTTTGAGAGTCTTCTCAATTTCATGTCCAGGGCGGGAAGTTCGGGCAATGGATGGGGAACCTGGAATAAATCTGAAATGAGAGTCTTGCCTATATCGCTCAATCTTATCGCTCGTTCCTTCTGTTTTGCCTTGACTTTCATCATGGATCCTCGAGGGAGGTGTACAAATCTTCCATCCAGCCAATCTGGATTCTCCCGGAATCTTTGGAGCTCCGCATACCTCATTCCAGTTACAAGGAGTGAAGTGCAGATCCTTTTCATGTTGATGTCCGGGGCATCTCTGAAGATCTCCCATTCCGAAGGCCTGAGGATCCTGACTTCAAACTTTTCCGATGATCTGACAATAGCTCTCAAAATGGGTGTTAAGTTTGTGCAAAGACTTAATGGTTTTCTATGGCCTTTTATATACTGACCTTTGAAAATCAGTTCACAGGTATATAAGAAGCGTTAAGTTTTGACTCAAAAGTTAACATAATCGCTCCCATAATATTCATTTAGCATCATTCTCACTGAATAATCTCACATACACCCCTGTCAGGCCACCAGGAAAAGAAATGGCAACGCGATGGTCGTAACGAGAACAAGAATTATGCTTAACAATGATCTCATTTTTACGCTTCCTCCACTAGTATCCGTTTTACTTTCGAAGCCCCTTATCGAAGGTTCTAACCTCGTCAATACCTGAGTTAATTCTTCTCTCTGAGCCAGAGGTTCAAATATTTTCAAAGAGTGATCGCACTTAGCTATTGCTATTCCATGAACTCTGTAATATTTAATTGGAGGATCCAACCTTTTAAGATTGTCTCCTCTCGCTCTTATTTCAATTTCATTTAAGTCAACTATCCTATGTGTAACAAACCTTCCATAGGATAACGGAGAATAATAAAGGGGTAATTCATATATAATTATGTCTCCAAGGCTTAATTTAGTTTCTTCATTCACTTTTAAACCTATAACGTAATCCCTGCCAGTTATTGTGGGGTACATGCTCCGTCCCTGCGAAGAGACAAGGAAGCAATCGAATTCCTTCAAAAAGGCATTAAACCTTTTGAGGGTTTTGTCACCAGTCATTGCTTTTCTCAGTTCCAACAAAGGGTATAACAGAGAAGCAACTCCCAGCAACAAAAGGAACGGTATGGAGTTCTCAATGGCTGATGGACCACCACCTAATGCTACAAACAATATTACACCGGATGATAAAGAGGGAATTATCATCTGTTGGAGTGGGAAGACTTTCCTTTTTAGAATGTCGTATAAGAATGCAACGTAAATTATAATTGTTATTAGGTCGAAGAGGTATACTGTATCATACCAAAGATTGTTGAAACTTTCTGCAGAGAACAAAGCCGACTCTATTGGCCATGCTAACAGAAAAGAATAAATTGAAAGCACTACCCCGAAGACTATGAGTTTTATAGAGTAGGATTGCATTTGCAAATACTCTGAGTTCCTTATCCTTTTAGACATGGATGTGAAAAAGGTATGAAATATGACAAAAGACGTGGCGGTGGCAATAGAAGTTCCTAGCAGTTCAAGCAATAATTGGGGCAAAATTACGTTTCCTTGCCCAATTCTAACTAGATAAACAGTTATTGAACCTGTCACCAGGGCATCAAAAAGAACCGCACCAAATGTTGGTAAAAGAAAGAAAAATGAGCCTAAATAGGTTTCTGATAGAAAAATCAAGTTATGTGTGAGTATTAAGAGCCGATAGGAACTCACACTAGTACTAGGGACAATGAAACCGGAAGTTCCAGCAATTGAATTCAATAAGGCCGGGATACTATAAACGATTTCAGAAAAAACTGAAAATGATAAAAATATTACCAGAAACAGTGTTCCTCCAAGCAAAAACACTGAATTCGCTCCCAGTACTTTGCCACTCGTTCTCCTGCTTCTGAATATTTGAATTATGGGGATTATAAATGTGACGTCCATAGCCGAGTTCAAAGCTATATTCTTTAACAATAAAGATTTCCTTTTGATGAGCGAGTTGCATAAATAATTTAAAAAGAACAAAGAATACATGGAAAAGCCAATAACTGAGTATCTAAAGAGCGGCGATTCTATGGTCAAAGGAAAGATCCTGAGAACATCTATTATAATTAAGACAAAGAAAATAATCACGAAGTATTTTGCCAGAAATACAGTTAAATCAGATATTCTAGACTCATTCAATCGATTCACAACACCCGTAAGCACAAAAAGGAAGAGAAAT
>JAKAQT010000050.1 GCA_021819605.1 Thermoplasmata archaeon | reverse complement strand
CGCAATGGACAAGAATGAAGAAAAGCACAAGGAATGGTATCCGTACAACTTTTCCTTCATGACGCAGCTAGCCATGTTTGCTTTTGGTTTCATCATACTCATACCATCAATACTGTCGCTTCTCGCCCCAGTAAGTCCGGGACCAGCTTCTACTTTTCCTGCGTTGTTTTCGCCTTTCCCACAGGTATCGCCCAGTTCTCCGAATGCAGCATACGTACCTGCGTATCCACCATGGTTCCTTTTGTTTGTGTATAAAGCCGTAGATTTTGACATATTTGCCGCAGCCGGCAATCTATCAGCTCTGGCTGCAACCGCAGTCATAGGGGTGATACCTCTACTATATTTCCTTCTCCTGCCTTTCATTGATACTACGGATGATCTGCACCCACTGTCAAGGCCTCTGGTAACATCATTTGGGATACTTGGCATAATATACATGGCAATCCTGTCAGCTTGGGGTGCACTATCCCCGGGTGTGCAAATACCCAACTACGAGGTATTTGCCGTCCTCTTGCCTCCATTTGTTGTGGTTGTGGGGGGCATGACTTTTCTATCGCGTCAGTATAAAAAGGGCAAGTTCAAGATCACCGGGACGAAAATACTCACATCTTTCCTGTTGTTCCTTTTCGTAATGATGTTTGGGGCATATGTATTTGGACAGAATTTCACTGCAACACTTGCACATGCAAGCCTTCTTAACCTGGTTGCCACTTTCTTCACTGGGGGAGTAATGGTGTTTGGGGCTGTCGGGACAGCAAAATCTGCCAGATTATCCAATAATTATGAGTCCACAAAGCAGAAGCAGGAGAGAAGTGCTTACAGAATGAATAAGAATACGGCAGTCGTTCTTTCAGCACTTCTAGCGATTGCAGCCATAGTGATCACATATCTCATATTCAGCCTGAATCCAATTGGGGCAATAAACAACGGTGAATTCGGTATCGGACTGGCATTCATTCTTATAATAGCCGGCACAATAATGAGAATTTACAGGGCAGCGTTCTATTATGAGTAATATTACAGTAAAAGGATTTGATTACGTTTCGTTCTGGCGGGAAGATACGGTTGGAGTAATAGTGCTGAGAACGGATTCGTCTGGAAAGATCTCTTCCTCAGTCTTGGGTGAATTGATGATGGCAATCGGGAAAGCCGCAATTGATGATGAAGTGAAATCAATTGCCATAACAGGGCAGAATTTCGTATTCTGCAAAGGCCTTCTTGATACTGGAGATCAGCGCTCGTACATTGAACAGGCCAGAGCCCTGGCTTCAACTCTTGCGTCCGTCGAGAAACCAACATTTGCACTGATTAATGGAGATGCATTCGACTTCGGGTACGAACTCGCGCTATTGTGCGATAGAATTATTGCCGCAGATGGAAGTAGGATCGGGTTCTACAAGGAGTACTCATTCGTACTTGGGGGGTCTGTCACGAGTTCAAGGTTTCAGGAACTTGCGCGGGTTGATGCGAAGGAGGGATCGAATTGTGATCTAATTGTCAACAGAGACACATTCCTTGAGGATTCGAAAGCTGTCATAAACAAATCAAGAGGCGCACTCATGGTTATGAGAAGGCGTATGGCAATGCGCAATCTTATTGAGGCGTTAAATATGGAACATCTTACTTACCTTCTGAATATATATGCAGGAAACGGGGCAGCTGATCAGTCAAAGAAAGGGGGTATTAACTGATGAATGGGAACGTCAAGGGCTGGATAGGTTTTCTTGTTCTGGTTATAATAGTTATAGGTGGGGCTTTTGGCACTTCTCATATTCTGCCTTCTAAAGCTTCTGCACTGAGTGTGACATCAATATCATCTAATGTAAAGGGCGACTTCATTGCTTCAAATTCCACATACTATGTAAATCTCTCAAATCCTGTAAGTTCTCTCAGCTTCAATATCTCAGTGAAGGCTCCAGTTGCAACAGGTGTGGTTAATGCAACAATTATTCCTCCAGTATTGCTCAACATCACCCAGTTCAATTCGACATATAATTCCACATACGCTGCCCTCATCAAACAGGGTGAAAGCCCGAGCAACGCAACAGCTAATGCTACGACTTTTGCCTATCAGGACTCCACCTACGTTCTGTTCAACAACACTTACGTGAATACTTCACTGAAAGCAGGCACTGCCACAGTGTCATTTACAGCGACCTTGAACTCCACTGCGCTATCTCTCATGAAGAAAGGAGAACCTGTTATTGTCAGCTTCACGGCAGCATCAGGGCAGTACGGTGTAGTCGGGTCAATAGTTGTGACTAAGGATTATTAGTCAAAATTTTAATCTTTATATCCGCAACTCCCCATTTTTCTTATCATTATGCGTTAAATTCTGCGAAATATTTATTCTTCATTATTCCGCATCATTATATCTTTATTCTGAGAGCATTACTCATTCATCGAGTACATAGGGAATCAATGCAGAATGTATACCTGTTCAAAAATGTGATATTAGAGCAGGTAAAGAAATAATGCGCCCAGTATTACGCCAGAAAAAGAAGCTATAAAGTTTACTTCTCCTTTTGAGAGCTTGCCCTTGTTCTCGAAGAGTGCACCCAGATAGCTGTCAATCTGGCACCCGATGAAACCAAGCAGAATGACTATGAAAACCTGCAATATGTTGAATCCGCCAACGGAAAGCAGCCCGTATGAAACCCCCACTATGGAAGCGCCAAGCAACGCTGCCAGCTGGCCGATAACTGAGACGCCGCCATTTATTCCGGGAACTGTCCTCTTGAGATTTGTTATCATGTACACCTTTCGATCTACTATGCCGATCTCTGATGCGAAGGTGTCGGCGCTTATCACAGACAGAGAAATTGCAAACAGTTCGAAATAATGAAAATAGGGGTACCGACCTATAATTGTGGTAACATTCAGGAGGGCTATTACAAGACCAGTAATGCCAGCATAAAATACGTTTGACATCTTTCTTTCCCCCTTCTCGCCTTCCTGAAGCTTATTCTTCTGTTTAAGATCGAAATAAGCCTTGGTTGCCAGATGAGAGAAAACAGCAAAGATAAGGAGGAGTATCAGCCACCTTATGGATCCAAGAAAAGAAACAGCTAATCCAACTACAAGTGCCGCAACACTGCCCTTAAGATCGAATATGTTTAATAGTCTAGAAAGAGCGAATAAGATCCCTAGAAAGAGAAGTATCTCTATGGTATTTAGAAGGGGTGAAATGGATTACCAGCCTCTTCCCTGAATTTTATTTTCTTCCGGCATCTTTTCTATGTCTAGTCCAGACATGCTGCTGAGTCCTGAGGAAACATCACCTATGAGCTTGTAATCCTCGTAATTTTCCACCGCCTCCACCACTGCTCTGGCCATCTTTTCCGGATCTTTGGACTTGAAAATGCCACTTCCCACAAAAACGCCGTCTGATCCAAGTTTCATCATCAGTGCACCGTCCGCAGGGGTTGCAACGCCACCGGCAGCAAAGTTAACCACAGGAAGGCGTTTCATGGTCCGTATCTCCTTCAGGATTTTCAGAATTTCCACTTCTATCTTTTCCAGAGACATTCCATAGTATGCGTCGAATCCACCCAGATAATCTTCATTTCCAAAGAGATCTTCCGAAACATTGCCTCTCAGTTTCACATATGAAAGTGAGATGTGATGTGCAGCTTTTACAAGATCATCCTGACCCAGTTCCCTGAGTGACCTTATGCCATCAGACACCATCCTGATGTGCCTTACTGCTTCAACAATGTTACCTGTGCCAGCTTCCCCCTTGGTTCTTATCATAGCTGCGCCTTCAAATATTCTCCTTACAGCTTCAGGGAGCATCCTGGCGCCGCAAACTACGGGAACCTTGTATTCCCTCTTGTTGAGATGGAAAAACGGATCGGCTGGAGTTAATACCTCACTTTCATCCAGCATATCGACGCCCAGTGCCTCCAGGATATACCCTTCCGATAGGTGTCCAATCCTGACCTTTGCCATAACAGGGATCGAGACTGCGTGAAGTATCTCCTTTACCTTCTCCGGATCAGCCATTCTGGCCACTCCGCCGGCAGCGCGAATGTCAGCCGGAACACGTTCCAGAGCCATCACGGCAACAGCACCTGCTTCCTCAGCAATCTTCGCCTGATCCGCGGTTGTGACATCCATGATGACGCCACCCTTAGTCATCTTGGCAAAGCCACGCTTAATGAGCTCATCGCCGAATCTTAATTTTGAGATTTCAATAGGCATATCAACCGCATAACGCATCAGGATAAAATATAAATATGTTTATTAAGCGCCGTTGGAACTCCAATAGATGCCATCGCTTACGTGAATAATGTATTACCCTTAGTGCAATAGCTAAACCTCTTTTAAGAAACATCTGGGTTGTTTCGCCGGCACTATCTCTGGTGCAGGTCATAAGGTCATATAATGGCATAGGATTATGCCATGCTTTATGTGATGAATCAGCGAATGTTGACGAAAGATTATTATTCAGTCAGGTATAGCAGCGCAATCAGTGGCTAGCAGAAATAAAGTATTTGGCGTATCGCATTGCAACACATTCACACATCGTCATAAAGTTAACTATTTCCATTACAAAGATTACCACATCCACTCAGTGGAAAGAACACGTTTAGCCTAGTAAGCTGTCAATACCCGAGCACGAAAATACGCGGTGGCAGCAGCAAGATGATGCGATAGTTAATCACCTTTATCGTATTCATCTGGTCAAATGCCGCAGTGCATCGCTAGTCTGCGTATTCCGTCTGTCAAGAAGATAACACTTACTAATACAAGGAAAATGAAATAATGAAGCTGGGAACACAAGATACAATAAGAGTTGCGTACCTGGTCATGGCTGGTCTTATGCTGACGGGGACGTCAACAGTTTGGAATACTGCGGGTTATCTTAACATATTTGCCTGGATACTGGAATGGGTTGGAATTCTTCTGGCATTTTATATGATTGTCGCCGCAACGTTAGATTCCATTCCGCTACGGGTAACAAGAACATACATATTGATGGCAGTCTCCGCAGTTATATTACTGCTTTCCATAAGTTTCGTTGGTCCCAGTTCCATGTCAATTGCATCCCCATACGTTCCAGACCCAATATTTTATTTCATTTTTGGAGTGCCAGTAATTGCTGGCATTATTGTATTTACGCTATCCGAAAGAAGACACGATATCAGAAAGACATCAGCATTATTCTTTATATGTTTCGCCGCAAGCATTATGCTTCTTACATACATATTCTCTCTGGCTGGTCCCAGGCTGCCTACAGATGAGACAGTTCTTGATTTGTACGCAGGCCATATTTTTTTGAGAGGCCTGGACCCGTACAATTCATCTTTAACTCTTGGTGCCTTCCCCTTCTATCATTTCCCATACTATTACGATACTCCTCTTACTAATGGAGGATATGTCAGCACCTATTCCTATCCAGCACTGTCATTTATTACAATGCTTCCGGCTGTAATCTTAGATCTCAAGCCTGCACTGGTTATGCTTCCATTCTTCATAATTCCAATACTCCTCGTATGGTACAAGGCATGGTCAATGAAAGAATGGATTCTCTCCATATTTATACTCATGCCATTCCTATCATTTGTTATGTATGCTCCCCAGGTAGAATTTGGCGATCTAAACATTGTATGGACTTCCCTCCTTATGATCTCATATTTTTTTATATCCCGTACAAGATTATCCGGGGCATTCTACGGAGCATCACTTTCTGTAAAGCAGTTTCCCGCCCTGATACTGCCATTTTTCCTGTATTATATATACCGCACAAATGGACTCAGAAAAACCATAAGTTGGGCAATCACTGCTGCTGGTGTTTTCCTAGTTATAAATGGATATTTCATGCTAACAAACTTCCATTTCTTTGTGCATAATCTGCTGCAGGATGAATTCTCGCCCCTGCTTGGTGTTGGATTCGGTATCTCACAGATCTCTTTCCTCGGATTTATTGACATACCAAGAGTTGATTTTACCATTGCTCTGATTGTTACCTTTATAGCTCTGCTGGGCACTTATGTCCTTTTCTTTGATAAAATGAAGTATGCATTATTCGCCTTTCCTATTCTTATTTTCTTTTTCAACTACAGGCTGTTTATACAATACCTTGCCTACTGGCTTTTCCTTTCAATCCTGCCAGCGATTGATCTAATTCATTACAGGCACATTCATGCCAGGGATCAGGATGATCACATATCTCGCGTTACCCGAAGTAAGGAGAACCACAGAAATGTAAGGCTCCTTGTAACATTCCTTGTTGTATTAATGGCCACGGCGGTCGTTGTAGGATATCACGAAAATGTCTCTCAGAATCCCGGTCATTTCGAGATAAATTCTGTTGAATTCTTAAATTACAACAGTACTGGTTTTGTTGACGAAGCCGCTGTCAATATAACCTTTTACGGGAACACTATCACTCAGACACCGGTACTGTTCAGATTTATAATTCCTGGTGGGATAGTGAACGTAAATACATGTCTCTGGGCGCCTAAGGATAATATAACACTCCAGTCAGGGCATCCAGCAGAAATTGTAATAGTGCCGCTGTACTCAGTCTATTCGTTTCCGCATAATTCTCCTTACAGGCTGGTTGCTTATTACAATACAGTGCAGGGGGCTTATTCGCATAATCTCAGCCTGTTTTAAAGTCTAATTTATTTCATTTCTGATTCGCATCAAATTTCATCAGGAATTTGCCAGACTATTTTAAGATAATATCCATCCACATCTGCAGGCTGCTAATTTTCACAATTGAAACTCCCAAGGAAGATGAACATATTCATATTATTGTCTCACAACTCTTAAATTCATATTGACATTAATCAAAATATGCCAGGTGGGCAGGAGCAAGGCGCAGAGCCATCATGCGAGGACTTAAGAAGAAGGATCATCTCCTGCCAAAAATGCCCCAGGTTGGTGCAGTACAGACAGAGCGTTCCAATTTCAACTAAGCGGTATCCCGGGCAGGAATTCTGGCGGAAACCCGTTCCGGGATACGGAGACACAAAAGGGAGATTGCTGATTGTAGGGATGGCTCCAGCAGCCTCTGGCGGTAACAGAACGGGCCGGGTGTTCACAGGTGACAAGAGTGCACAGTTTCTCGTGTCCGCACTGTTCAAATCCGGCTTTTGTAACCAGCCCACGTCCGAGGCAAGAGACGACGGCCTGAGATACATCGATGCATATGTTACAGCAGCGGTAAAATGTGTGCCACCGGACAACAGACCAACATTGCCAGAACTGGAAAACTGCTTACCATACCTCAAGGAAGAGATCAATTGCATGCCTGATTTAAGGGCGATTCTTGTCCTGGGACGATTTGCTTTTGAGAGCATTGCTAGGGTATTGCGTTCAACGGGTTTCAGTTTATCCGGTTCTTCTTTTCGAAACGAGGGGTCACTGGATGTCGGAAACATAAGGATATTCATGGCATTCCATCCTTCACCCAGGAATGTTAACACTGGAAAACTTTCCGAAGACTCATTCACCAGGACTCTTACCGGGATAAGAGAATATCTGAATGAAACGTCATGATTTACTCTGTGGATAATTTCCCGTAAGCAATAATTTATATGATTGCACGATGAACCTTGTAATGTCATCGCTTCTGTTCATTGCTGCCAAGTTCCTGTCAATTGTTGTTGGCGGCGTATTTGCAGGTGTTCTTGGTTCCCTGACCGGTCTTGGCGGGGCAACCGTTCTCGTACCTCTTCTAACGCTTTTCTACGGAGTGCCGATCATTTACGCCACCGGTGCAAGCTTAATTTCAACCATCGCGACATCGGCAGGGTCAGCAAGCGCATACACAAAGCAGAAGATCACCAACATAAAAGTTGGAGTAGGCCTTGAAATCGCTACCACAACAGGTGCAATTGTTGGTTCCTTAACTGCAGTCGAAGTATATGATCACAAATTGCAGTGGATTATCTATGTCATCTTCGGACTCGTCTTACTGATGTCACTGATACCAACAGTGCAGAGGGGGAAGTATGAGGTTCCACAGGACAGAAAAGCTGACTGGTCTTCAAAGCTATTCCAGCTTGCAGGTTCCTACCATGATGCCAGGTTGAAGAAGCAGGTGAATTACGTTGGTGTCAGATGGTGGCTGGCAGAACTGATCATGTTCTTCGCAGGAGTGATTTCCGGTCTTCTGGGAATAGGCTCAGGGGCACTGAAGGTGCTGGGAATGGACTGGGCAATGAATTTGCCAATGAAAGTTACAACAACGACCAGCAATTTTATGATAGGAATAACCGCCGCAACCGGGAGTTCCATTTACTGGTATGAGGGATACATACAACTATTCCTGGCTGCTGCAGCTGCCATAGGCGTTCTGCTTGGTTCCTTCATAGGAGCAAAGATCCTTGTCAGAATAACGAATAAGGACATAAGATGGATATTCTTCGGGATTCTCTCATTCCTGGGTGTTGAGATGCTATTGAAGGGGCTGATCACTGACAGGATCCTCATAATAAGTTCTGCTCTTGAAGTCGCCATATCACTGATTGCCGCAGTAGCTATGATCGGGGGTCTTTATGTTAAGAACCAGAGGGGTGAGAAGATTGCCTCGTGACGTAAACATCGACAGAATAGCGAGCTATACCCTGAGATCCGGCGTGCTGCTCAGTGTAAGTTTCATCATAGTGGGCATCATCCTGATATTTGTCAAGGGGGAAGCTTCAGGCTACAACATATCTCAGGTCTCAGATTTCCATAATATGGCCATAAACTCGAAGATCATCTCACTCTCATTTTCCGGAATTGGAGCCGGTCTCGCCCATCTTGACGGATTCTACTTCATTACGGTAGGCCTCTGGGTACTGATTTTCACCCCAATATCAGTGGTTGTGCTATCCATTGTAACGTTTGTAGCAGAGGAGAACAGGCTCTACCTCATAATGGCAATAATAGTTCTCTTCAACCTGTTCTTTGCCATGTTAGTGATACCCAGACTCATGTGACGTAATGTCACATGATTAGCTCCTATCCTGAAAAAATGTTTATAATTGATCTGTTGATGCAGGTATAGGGTCAGCAGATGCTTAATTTTGAGCGAGTTAAAATATCCCATGAGGACCCCGCTGCAAGGGTCAAGAGTTTCACTCTGGAGCCTGTCAGGGAATACTCGACAGAAGAGGCTACGGCGGAAGCCAGCCGATGCATAGGGTGCAACATTTGCACACAAGCCTGTCCAGCAAGCCTGGATATTGGCGGTTATATAAAAAGCACTGCTGTGGGTGATCCTGCCCAGACTGTCAGGATCGTATTTGAGAATCTTCCATTTCCCGCAATAATCGGTAGAGTCTGCACCCATCTATGTGAGGACATCTGCGTGCTCTATGACACCGGCGGACCCATAGCAATCCGGCATCTTAAGAGGTACGCAGCAGATCAGTTTCCTGATTATGGGAAGATACTTGATCTTCCGCGCAAGAAATTTGTCGGCAAGAGGGTTGCAGTTATCGGAGGTGGTCCATCCGGGCTCACCGCAGCCTTTTACCTGACAATTCAAGGTGTCAGGGTTACACTCTTTGAAAAACTTCCCGCTTTGGGAGGTTTCATGAAAACTGGCATTCCACGTTACAGACTCCCTCAGGAAACCCTGGACAAGGAAATAGGTTTTATAACTTCACAGGGGGTCGATGTTCATCTGGGTACAGAAATCGGGAAAGATATTCAGTTTTCCCAGATAATGAACGAATACGATGCCGTCTACATTGCAGTTGGAAACCAGACGCCACACATGACCGGTACACCGGGAAGCGATGCCGTGAATGTTATGCATGCCACGGAGTTCCTGAGGAAAGCAAGCTTCGGGGAACACGTAGATGTTGGTAAGAATGTTGCTATCATCGGAGGGGGGTTTACAGCAAACGATTCCTCACGGACATCACTCAGGCTGGGGGCCAAGAACGTTGTCATAATGTACAGAAGGAGAGATGTCGATCGCCCCGGCTATCCCACAATGAACGCCGATGAGGAACTCGAGGAAGCCGAAGAGGAGAATGTCAAGTATGTGTGGGAAGTAACTCCATTCGAATATGTAAAGGAAGGCAACAGGGTTACAAAACTCAGATACTGGCAGAACGAGATGGTTGCAGAAAAGGGTGGCCGAGCCAAACCAGTTCCAATTAAGGATAAGGTGCTGGAAATGGATGTGGATCTGGTGATCGAAGCAACTGGCCAGGAAACTGACTACTCATTCATGGGAGACGAATTCGCAAAGATGCTCAGGCTCACGCCTCACGGGCAGCCAATTGTTGATGAGAATAACATGACCTCAATCCCCGGTCTTTAGA
>JAKAQT010000049.1 GCA_021819605.1 Thermoplasmata archaeon | reverse complement strand
GGGGAAAGCTGGTGACATTTGGAAACGGGGGTTCAGCAGCAGACGCCCAGCATTTTGTTGCGGAACTTACAGGTCACTTCTCCTTCGAAAGAAGACCGCTGGCTGCTCTATGCCTCAATACAAACGTTTCATCTATTACGGCAATAGCAAACGACTACAGCTATGGGGAGATTTTCTCCAGGCAGGTGGAAGCTCTGGTAAAGTCCGGCGATATTGTTATGGGCATAACAACTTCAGGAAATTCGCCAAATGTAATTGAGGCAATGAACTCCGCCAGGAAGCTGGGGGCATACACCATCGCCATGACAGGAAAATCTGGAGGAAAAATCAAGTCCCTGTCCAGCGAGGTTGTGAATGTGGAATCTGATGACACTCCAATAATACAGGAGATGCACATAGCCGTGATTCACATGATATGCCTGGAAATAGACAGGATGATAGTAAAAGAAAATGATGGTAAAAAGAATTAGAAGAGACCGTGCTTGTATGCCGGCTTAACCTCAAAAGCTTTTATGTCCCAGGTGGGTCCAAGAGATTTAGCAACCTCCATAAGATGATTCAATGAATCAGCTTCCCACTTGCATACTGCCATATTCTGTCCCTGGCCAAGATCTATGCCAAGAAGCTTGAGTCCCTTTGGGAGCTGTTTGTTCTTTGCCATTGTGGTTACTTTATTCGCAAATTCCATTACCTTGTCCTTCTGGTCATCGTTCCAGCTGTGAACAACTACTACGTCTGCCATAAATATATATAGTGATGCATAGTATATAATCTTTGTTGAACAGAACAATGTGCTCATGGGAGCCACACTGGCGCATTTTTTGAGTTAATTACGGCATCCAAAGAGATTTTCCCTGTGAATATTGTTGCTGGATAGGTTTCTCCGGCTTATGAGTCCTGCAATTATAATCTATGTGTCAGGAGAAATTGGGTCATGGCACTGTGTCTATTTTACAATGTAATCATGCATGCTGTGCTTTTCATCCATTGAATTAAGGAAAATATAACAACCATGATTGAAATAACCCATAATGAAGGGAGACGGTTTCTTCACCAGGAACGGAGTCCTCCAGCTGAGGCGTCTGTTCCTGGTTGTTTTCCTGGTTGAGATTGGCATATTCATTGCCATATCCTCCCTGTCGATTCATAATCAGGAACTGTTAAGTGTGTTCAAGAATGAGCAACAATCTATTGTCACCCTCAGCCTGCCCGACATGATCCTGGAGATTTTCCCCCACAACCTTCTGGTTGCCACCATTGAATTCATCCCAGTCATTGGGCAGCTTTTCTTTCTTCTTTCAAGCATCGAGACATCCATCATTATATCAATTGAGGGAACAAGTCTCCATACATCGGGACTTGTGGTCTTTTTCAGCCTTGCCATACTTCCCCACACATGGCTGGAACTGCCCTCATATGCTGTGGCCACAAGCACAAGCATCTACCTCATCTATCTTCTTGCAAAGAGAGGACAAATTCTTCACTCCAATATCATGAAGGTTGTCTACATGTACCTGTTTGTGGTGCTTGAACTGGCAATTGCCGGCACATTTGAATCAACAGAAATATACATGTCCAGGATTTACGCCAGTCCCTATAATATTGAATATCCCCTGATGCTCTGGATTGCCGCAGTGCCTGTTATTTACCTCCTCATAAGACTGTACCGCCGCATTGACAGGGATGAATACGTAAAGAAAATTAAGAACAAACCAGAGGATTTCATACAGCTGTGATCCGGCGGCACATCCACAGGCAGTGATCGAACCTAGAATATCCGGATGGCGGATTCCATCCTTCTTGTGAATTCCTGAAAATCAATTTCCACACCAATGCCAGGCTTTGTGTTTGGCTTTATGTGGCCCCTGTCCATTTTGAACGGATTCATGACAATGTCCTTCTTGAAATACCTTGAATTTGGTGCCGTGTCTCCGGGATAGTCAACGTTGCCGTTGCATGCCATAGCTACATTGAAGCTCCTGCCTATGCCGGTCTCAAGCATGCCTCCAACCCACACATGGCCGCCATGCTCCCTGCAGATCCTCGTCACCTCCAGTGAATCGGTCAGGCCGCCAATTCTTCCGGGCTTGATGTTTATGACACTGCATGCACCAATTTCCATGGCCTTCTCCGCCTTCTCGGGTGATGTTATGGATTCATCAAGGCATATTGGTGTTGACATCTCCCTGGCCAGCCGTGAATGGTAAACAAGATCATCGAAATTCAGCGGCTGCTCAAGGTACTGCAGTTCATACTGGTCTATGGAGAGCAGCAGGTCCATATCCTTCATTGTGTAGGAACTGTTGGCATCCGCCGTAAGGACAATATCTGGGTACCGGTCCCTTATGCCCCCGAGAATCTCCTTCTCCCGCCCTTTTTCAATCTTTACCTTAATCCTCTTGTACCCCATCTTGAGGGCATCTTCTATCCTGCCGGCCATTTTATCGATGGTATCCATTCCAACGGAAAGGCCCACCTCAATATGGTCCTTGGAACCACCCATGAATTTGTCCAAAGGCTTTCCCGAAACTTTGGAATGGTAATCCCACAGGAGCATTTCCAGCGCACCCCGTGCCATGTTGTCTCCCTTTATTTTCCTTCCCCTGGAATTGAATTCCTGAGGCGTGGGAAGATCCTTCATCATGGGGCTGAAGACATCTCTTATGAGGTGAATGGAAGTCTGGTTGTCTTCGTAGCCATAGTCAGGATTGGTTGACGTGACGCATTCAGAATATGCCGTGATGTCGCCATCAATTAGCTCAAGTATGAGCGCATCCCTGGCAGATTCGGTTCCAAAGCTTGTTGTGAACGGGTACAGGAAAGGTATCCTGATATTGTAGAGCCTGAGTTCCATGGAAAGAAAACTGCTTTGTGACTAAAAACCTATTGTGTCCCGGAAATCATGGCAAAATGCAATGGAGGCCCACATGAATTGAATCAGGGGGAGCATATTCAACATGACTTCCAGCAATTATCTTTTTAAGCAGAACTGTGGGCCATCCACTCCATGTGTTTGAGTGCAAATTTGTAGATTTCCGGTTCCCTCCTCTCTGGGTCAAAGTGCTTCCACCTGTAGACTGTTGCAATCATCCTCATGCCTGTATCGCCGGTCTTGAATGCCACTGCGTACAGCAGCACTGAAGCAGTTGTGGTTGCCAGCAGGTCAAGCACATCCTTTGCATAAAATTCCCTCTGTTCTGACGAGAGGTAATTCGCGGCCCTGCTAAATGATTCCGTGATGATATCATCCATTGTGGATCGGATACCCTTATCGCTGATTTCCTCAAGCAACTTTGACAGGTAATCCCGCAGGTCCTTCAGCATCTCCTTCTTCAGGAGCACCTCAAGAAGATCAAGGGCCTGTATATTGCTTGTTCCCTCCCAGATGGATGTAACAATTGAATCCCTGTGGAACTTCTCAATGGGAAATTCATGCAGGAATCCCTTGCCTCCAAAAAGTTCCATGGCATATCTTGTGACATAGTCACTGGACCAAGAGGCGAGGTTTTTTGCCATGTGGGAAATGGTTCTTGCGAAGTGATATTCCCTCGAATATGGTGGCCTAACATCCCATACGCTGGAAAACAGGCTGGCTGAGAGGACGGAGATTGCCATGGAAGCCTCTACTTCAGCTTCCATTTCAACAAGATCCCTCTGCACCAGTTGGTGATTGATCAGTGCCTTCCCGAATGCCTCACGCTTCTGGGCATACCTGTAAGCCTCCCAGAGTGCCTTCCTGGCGATGCCCACGGCAGCGATTGCATCATCTATCCTTGAAACCGTGAGAATTTCCATGGCAATGTATATGCCTGTCTGCTGGTCACCCAGAAGATACCCTTCTGAATTTTCCAGTTCCACCTCACCTGTAGGCACAGCAATTGTGCCGAGCTTGTCTTTAAGCCTGCGTATCTTGTAGTTTGAATTTCCACTGGAATCCAGGGCTGGCACAAAGAATGTGGATATGCCCTTGGCGCCCTGTGGTGACCCCTGAATTCTGGCCGTCACTACTGAAGCATCTGCAAGGCCAGAGTTGCTTGCAAAATACTTGTCTGATCCGGTTATCCTCCATACTTCACCATCTGGAACTGCAACGGTTTTGTTGGAACCAAGATCACTGCCTCCCTGTATTTCAGTGTAGTACGTGGCGCCCAGCCAGGGTCTTTCATGGGAAGTGAACCTGTTAAGGTAAGCATTCCTGGCGTCGTCACTGCCGTACTTTTGCAGCGCATAGGCTGTCTGCATGGTCAGTGTCAGGGTGCAGAAGAGCCCGGAATCGGAGATCAGGTACCCGGAAATGAAATGATGCATGAGGTCCTTTGACACTATTGGCCTGGAAATCACTCCGAATGACTGGAGTCGGTCAATCACATGAACATGCGACGGCGATATCCAGACACCGTCCATCCTTTCGTCAAGCACATCCCACGTCTGGAGAACAGGCTTTGAATAGTGATCAATGAACATGGCTTCCTCCACCATTTCACTGGAAACATATTTTCCCAGGGACTTCAGTTCATCTCTTCCTCTGTAGTTCAGGAAATCCAGCATCCTCTGCATTGGGCGATCGTCCGAAAAGTAGTTCACATTGCTGCTCAGGAATATTCGCGAAAAGTCAAACCTCATGCCATGATAATGCCAAAGACAGTACTTAAGAAAGCGCGTTGGATTGTGTACACCTAGTCTCCCTCAACAATAATACGAAGACCTTTCCACTTTATGGTGAACCCTGCTTTCTGCAATGCCTCAGAAGGGTCAAAACCCATGAATTCAAGATAGTCAACCATGGCCTGGGAATCAGGGTACAGTGAGTGCAGGTGCTGCGAAATTTTCTCAGGTATTTCCTGATTCACGTGGGCAGGCTTCTCTGCCGGCGTTCTGTCCGGCCTTGCTGAAACCTCGCGTTTCGCAAGCCTGGCGTTCAGGTAGTCAACCACTGCATGCCTGTCCAGTTCATCCCTGAAACAGTGTGCTCCAGGAGGGCACTTCTCTCCCTTCTCCAGTATGCAGAACAGCTCAGCCAGATGCCCTTCCCTGGCAATCCCTGCTACCATTGCCTGATCCTCCTGAAAATAATTGGGGCGCGTGATGAATATTGATACTGCAGTACCATTGATCGTGGCAGAATAGTCCGGGAAAATGACACTGCCTGCAACCTTTACGGGGGGTGGGGCCTCTGACAGTATGCTGTCTTTTCCGGGCTCTTCGGCAGTACTGTGAGGTGCCAGGAGATCCACGGCAGCGTCGTCAAGGAAATATGAGTAATCCGATTTCTCGTCACCGTTCTTGAGCTTCACGGTGGCCTGCACCTGCCAGTCAGAATAATGGAAGAGGTATCTCATCAGCATGGCGATCCGCGAACCGTACCTGTCGCTGTGCTCTATGATGGACAGGGGCCCGCTGACTTCGATCCTGTGAATTCCGTTCTCCTCACTGATCCTGTAAAGCAGGCCAAGGCTCCGTATGCGCCTTTCGAATCTTGCATGGTTCATTGCTGTTATGATCACAATCGAGGAGGTCTTTAGCATCACGGTTTCAACCTGCTCAAGATTGTATCGTGCCGACAGATCATCTGGTGTGATGTCCGGCACTGAAACAAGGATCTGCTCATCCTCCTTGTCCGCATACATTGCCCTTGAAATCTCATCGGGTGAAACATCCATCTCGGCAGCAATCCGGGCAGTGAGGTCATCCCTCTCCTCTGGAGCAACCGGCGGGGTTCTGGCAAGGGAGAAGATTGCTTTTCTTACCTTCATTGGATCCAGGAATGAAGGCGGGTCCAGACGTGACAGCCTGAACATAAGAAGAGCCAGGCCCCTGACAATCTTCGGGTTCTGTGACTTAAGCTCAAGATGTTTTATCTCATTCTCGATTTCCTTTCTTCTTTTTCCCAGGGACTTGTGAAACAGATCAATTACAGAAGTAGCATAATTGCTGTTCTCGCTGGTCAGAAATACGGATCTTACCACACCGTTCTTACTTTTGCGAACTGTCATCAGTTGAACTGGGAACACCCTTCCGCCTCCTTTTGGAAGTTCCATATTCTGAAGTGCCCTTGGCAACGATCTCATACAGCACAGAATGTTTTTCCCCGGATGGCCGCAGCAATCTTCCCAGCCTCTGCCGGAACTGCCGGGTGCTGCCTGATCCACTCAGGACGATCCCAACGCTGGCATCGGGCACATCAATGCCTTCATCAAGAACCCTGGAAGTGGCAAGAGCCGTAACACTACCTGCTTTGAACATTTCCAGATATTCTTTGCGCTCCGGGCCAGGGGTCAGATATGTTATGCAGGGAATCAGGAACTCCTTGGATATCATGTAGGCCGTGTCGGTATCCTCTGAAAAAATGATGGTCTTCTGGTTCCTGTGCTTTGAAAGGACATACCTTACCGTATCCACCTTAACCCGGGCGTTGAATGCAATTTCCCTGGCCGTTCGCCATGCAAGTAGCGCCTCCCTGCCTTCTGGATTCCATGAAGAAAGGATGAACTTTTCAAAATCCCATGGGCCCCTGAGCGTTATGCGATGGCGCCTGAGATAACTGATGAATATATTCCGGTTCTTTTCATATTCTTCTTCCTCCTCTGGTTCAAGATCCACGGGTATCCTCACTATGTCATAATCAGAGAGGTACTCCGTCAGTTCCTCATATCCCAGCTCAAAAATCTTTCCGCCCATCACCTCCTCCAGATTCTCGTGCAGCATATCGGTTCTTTCGTATGTTGCGGTCAGTCCCATCCTGTAGGGGGAAGCGTACATTTTTGCTATTTCCAGGTAGCGTTCCGATGCAAGGTGGTGGACCTCGTCAACAAGAAGGAACCTGAATCTGTTTCCCAGGGATTCTGCCATCAAGTAGGCGGAATCATAGGTGCTTACTGAAATATCCTCTATGTCCTTCTCCCCTCCGCCAATCTGCCCGACTTTTATGCCGAATGTCCTGGAGAGCTTGTCTCTCCATTGCTGGACAAGTTCGATTGTGGGCGCAACAACAAGTGTTGTTGTGGAAAGGCGCGCAATGGCCTCAATTCCTATATGGGTTTTGCCTGCTGCAGTTGGAAGAACAACAACACCTGCATTCTGGTTCGCTGCCCAGAGGTCCACGGCCTTCTTCTGGTATGGTCTCAGAGTTTCACTGTGCCTGACATTTACAGATGAGGAGCTGAAGACATCATCCCTTGCATCTGGAAACTTTTTCACGACCTGTGAATACCTGAAAGCCTCGGTGCGGTATGCCCCAATCCGGTCATCGTACACAATGTATGGGGGAACATTTCCCTGAACTTCGTTCAGGATAAGCGTACCACGGCTATAGGCTATATTCATTTCACATGATCAGCAAACACTGTATAATGAAATTTGCCACACCCGCAAAAGCCAGATGATATGGCATGTGGACTGACATTCAAGCTGAAACAACGTAAGTGGGAATCTCCTGATGTGGCATTTATTCCATCAGGGGTAGTAAAAGGGGAGCGTGAATGCAATGATCACTATGACAACCATCAGGCCAAGCGTTATGAATGATGCCATATGTGTGATGCGCCTGATTCTTTTCATCTCGTCAAACTTCCCCTCCTGTGAGAGCCTGACGAGTCTCTTTCCGTGATAAATGTTATTGGCGTACATCAGCACAAGCATTATTACAACGATGATACCCTTTGCAAGCAGCAACTGGCCTCCGGTGGTAGTGGTGAGATCGGAAAGCTTCGGCAGATATCCATAGCCCAGATACAGGCCCGTCAGTATAAGTATGGCAACTGAAATATCGGTGGCGGTTCCGAATATCCTCCCCACATGGCCGAGGATTTTTGTCCTGACTTTCTCGTCATCTGAAATCCTGAATGTGGCGGGCCAGACAACGATCCATATGAAGAAGGATCCACCCACGAAGAAAAGGGCTGTGAAAGCGTGTATCCACAGTATCACCAGAAAGAGGATATCCATAGGTGTGTATTCTTAGGCTTCAATTAATTTTTCCGTTCTCAAAATGTTATGCAATCTTATGCACTACCTTGTTCGGAACGTATGCCGCCTCAGTCGAACCTGCTCCAGAAAGACCAGGCTGCTTTCTGACGTACAGGTACTCATCCATCACGGACGGCACAGAGGTTACCGCACTCACGGGGAACGGGTCTCCGCAAAGATCAAGGCCACGGAGGGAGATCGCCAGTGAGGCGAGCCTGTCCCTGTCATAGTCCCGATCACAGTTTTCACATCTTGACATCTTCCAGGTGGGGTGCTTTACTTTTTCACCACATACAGGACATTCCGAGGAAGTCCCTCCTGGATTCACCTTTATTATTTTGTTGGGCGACTTGTACTCTAACATTCTCAGAAATTCGGCATAAGGCCATCTGTTGAGATAGGTCCTCAGCTTTTCGCCATATGGGTGTGAAGTCTTCCTGATGTTTGTGAGGTCCTCCACAACGAATGTTGCATCAGGATTCTCGTCCACCAGTTTCGCTGATGTTTTGTGGAGAGCATCTTTCACCCTGTTTGCCTGTCTGCCCCTCGCTTCTCTGAGCTTCCTTTGTCTCTTCCGGGGATTCATCACGTGCTTCTGTACCTTTCTCCGTCTCCTTGAATAGTCGTTCTGGACCTTAACGATGTTCCCTGTGGACTCTTCCAGTACTCCCTCCACATTTCCGTCATTGATTACGGTCATTGAGAGGTTGCGGAAGTTTACATCCATGCCTATCTTCTTCTCTCTGATCTCCTTCTGATCAGGCTTCGTGAATGACAGGACGACCTTCCGGTCTGTGAGGAGTAGTTCGGATATTCTGTATTGGCTGTATTCACTGTATTTTGCGTGCTTGCCATTCACCGGAATGTACTCATATTCCTGTGGTCTGATTGTGATCCTGATGAAGCCGTCCTGAAGCTTCACAAGTTCACTGTCCAGACGCATGGAGAGTTTCCTGGCTTCCGGATATTTCTTTCCCTTGCGGTTCTTCCTGAATGATCTGAGTATTGCAACAGCCGATCTGCATACAGGATTAATGTGGTGCTTCGCATAACCATATGTGGAATCGAACCAGGGCTTGATCTCCCTCCTGAGATCTATTGGTGAAGGTATTTTTCCATTAGTGCGTCTCAGTTCTTCTGACTTCAGCAATCCGTAATGAACTGCATCACGCATGTCCTTCAGATAATCCACGATCTGACCGGATGGTTCGTAATACCACCAGATGGTACGTTTCTCGCCTGATGAAGACCATGCGTGGCTCAAGACTTAACAGCCTCAATTATTCCTTTAGTCTTGTGTGATCGAAGCCCATACAGGCGTGCCGAGAAAGAGGTGATGATCCATATGAGATCACGGGACAGTTCCTCATGAGCGGTAAGAATCTCCTCACCGTCGGTGATTATAATCTCTGCACCGTGTATTTCACACACTTTTTCCAGAAGATCGTACCCGAATCTTGCCAGGCGATGCTTGTGTGTAATGTATATTCTGGAAACCCTGTTAGATTCTATTTCTTCAAGCAATTTCAGAAAACCTTTTCTGTCAAACATCATGCCGCTTCTTATATGAAAGATAACTTTGGACTCAGGAGATAAGGACTTCAGGTGAATTATCTGCCTTTCAAGATCATCTTTCTGCCCATTGCTGGAGACCCTCGCATAGATGTATTGGATTTTTCCATCCTGAATCCCCAGGACCCTGTTAATCTCGCTTTCGGGGACTCTTCTAAAATTGTTCTGCATCCTCACACACCTGATCTTGCCTTCCCGATCCCACATCCTCAAGGTAGTCGGGTGAATCTGCAATATCTTGCAAGCATCCCTGACTGTGTAGAGCTTCTCCATAACTTATGATGATATTTCATAACAATACTTAATATCTACATTAGCTGTTTAGGCCCTCTTGTCCTCCTCACTTATTGGAAGTGATTCAATGTTCTCTATTATCTGGTCTGAATTCCCCCATGGGAAATCAGTTCCAAACATTATGTGTCCTGTGCCGAAGAATTCCAGTGCACTCCGGATCCACGGTATTGACATTCCTTCGGCAGTGTCAACGTAAAATGACTTCAGGTACGAAAGGGATTCAGAGTCCTCATCCTGTTTTTTCCCAGGAGTATTATTGTCAAGGAAAGTTGAGATTCTTCCACCAAGCAGTGTTACCAGTGATCCAAGATGATGCACCACGAATTTAAGCTTCCTGTGCCTGGCAATAACACCGGACCCCACAAGATGTATCATGGCAAGTGTTGTATCAAAGTCCCATCCAACCATGATGCCGGTATTGAATTCTCGGAGCCATGGGTAAGACTGCCTCATGAAAGTAGGATGAATCCAGATGGGTTTTCCCAGCTCTTCCATTGCAGTGTAAAATGGTTCAAATCGTGGCGAGCCAAGTGGCTCACCATGAACGTTGGATAAGATCTGGATACCCAGCATCTTCAGTTCCCTGATACATCTTGTGGCTTCAGCTATGGCCGCATCCGGGTCG
>JAKAQT010000048.1 GCA_021819605.1 Thermoplasmata archaeon | reverse complement strand
TTCCGATCTATGGTAGTATTTAAATGTAGACATTCTGTCCATGTTATTTAATTAAATACGACGTGAGATAACGTAATGTCCAAATATGTGGACAAGCGTTCTTATATGAGATGAAATTAACATTATATGGAAACGGAAGTAGTTTCGGAACTTATGGAGCATCTCAGCGATAAAAAACTGGAAGCAGCACTGAAGGTTAACACAACTGTCAGGGCAGCAATGGGTGAATTTCTCAGGGACAGGGGGTTCATAGAGATACCTCCCGTGATTTTCTCCACCGTAACTGATCCACTCAACCATCCCGTGTATGATCCTTCATTCGAATATGAAGGAACGAGATATGCCCTCACCAAGAGCATGATATTCCACAAGCAGATAATTGTACAGAAGTTTCCAAAGATTTTTACATTCTCACCCAACATCCGGTTGGAAATGCCTGAAAAAGCTAGGACCGGCAGGCATCTTCTTGAGTTTACCCAGCTGGATCTGGAGGTGAAGGGTGCCACAAGGGAAGACCTCATTAAACTTGGCGAAGAGCTTTTCATTCACACTCTGGAGAAGGTAATTGAGAAACATTCTCAGGACCTGCACGATCTTGGCAGAAGCCTCAGTGTTCCCCATGCGCCTTTCAAAAGATATAAATTCGAGGATGCCGTGAAAAAGTACGGGTCTGAATTCGAAACGATCCTTTCAAAGGAGGCAAGAGAGCCATTCTGGATAGTGGACATACCGCTTAAGGAGAGGGAATTTTATGATAGGGAAAGCGATGTTTCCTCCGGGATTCTGAACGACATGGATCTCATTTATCCGGAAGGATACTGCGAGGCGCTTTCAGGAGGGGAGAGGGAATTTGACCTGGACAGGATAATGGAAAGGATTCGCAGGAAAGGGCAGACATATGAGCAGTTCAAGTGGTTTCTGGAATTTGCCAGAGGAGGTCTGGAACTGTCAACAGGCTTTGGAATTGGTATTGAAAGGCTGGTGAGGTATATTTGCGGATTTGAAAGAATTGAGGATGTTCACCCCTTCCCAAAGGTCCCAGGAAAGGTATCCGTCTGAATGTTGAAAACCTGCAAATGCAACCTATTTAATCCATTATTTTTCATTTAATGGCTTTTTAAAATAACCTACACGAGAATGTGTATTAAATATGATTTATGAATAGCCATTCATGGTAGACTTAATCAGGGATTCTATGGCAGGCAAGGTAGCTGTGATAATTGGCGTGGGACCGGGCCAGGGCATATCAACCGTAAGAATGTTCATAAACTTTGGTGCCAAAGTGGCAATGGTTTCGAGGAGCGGCAATATGTTCGGGCTGGTGCCATCCTCCACAATAAAGGTGTACAAGGCAGATGCAACGGACGAGAAGCAACTCGCGACGGTTCGGGACAGGATTATTGCAGACTATGGCGGAATAGATTTCGTTGTTTCCAATGTTGGCGTCTGGGAAAAGCTGAAGGGAGAATTTCCTGAAGTAAGTGATTTCGAAAGGATACTGCACATTAATCTGTCATCGCACCTGTCAGTAATCAGAACGTTTTCACAGCCAATGAAGCCTGCAGGTGGTTCAATTGTCCTGGTGGGAGCCTCAAGGTACATATTCCGCGGCAACGATCTGGCCTACAATGTTTCCAAGTCCGCAATTGAAGAGCTTGTGAGGAAATCTGCCGAGACTCTGCGTCAGTATAATATCAGAGTCAATGCCGTAATGCCAGGTTCAGTTGGCAAGGAGGACACTTACTACAAGGTATTTCCATTCAATTTCACAAAGCTGTCGGAACGAAAGGAGCTGGAGCCCATCGAGGTTGCAATGGTTTCAGCATTCCTGGCCAGCGAAATGTCCCTTGGAATAGATGGTCAGTGCATCAACGTTGACCGTGGACTGAACTCATTCTGATTTTTATGGCTGGCTGGAATTATTTTTTCTGGCCATTACCATCCACTGATCCACCTTCAGGCTGACAATTCCGTTTTGGTCAGTTCTCACCTGGAAATAGTCAAGTGCACGCTCTGGCATGCCTTTAATAAAATTCTCTGTTTGCACAATCTGTTCGTTGCTTTCTGCCGTTCTTGCAACCCACTCCCTAAATGAGTACATCTTTTTTTCGGCTTCTTCCCTCAAAATATCAAGGCTGTTCTCTATTATCATGGATTTCCAGTCTTCCACCGAGGCACACTCAACATGGCTTCTGTCCCTCATCTTCTCAAAGGTGTTCATAATCATCCCAAGCTCTCTATCGCCGGGAACCACGTTATCTATCATGATGAAAATTCCCCCGTCTTTCAGGACCCTGGAAGCTCCTCTGATAAATGCACCCTTATCCGCGAAATGATGGGGGGCAATGCGGCACGTTACCATATCAAAGGTTTCATCAAGGAAGGATAGATTTTCGGCATCAGCCATCAGATAAATTATATCTTCTGCTCCAGCTTTCATATTGGCATCTCTGGCTGCGTTGAGCATATTCCAAGTTAGATCAGTGGCAATCACAAGACCAACATGAGGATAAAGAGTTCTGGCAACGTGGCCCCCTCCGGTTGCAATGTCCAGGGCTTTCCAGTTCTTCTCCGGATGTGTCCATTCAATTATCCTCTGGAGATCCAACCCTTGCGCATGGCCACGGCTTTCCACATATTCCCTGGCTTTTTTTCCAAATTGCTCAACAACAATGCGCTTAGGGTCATCATCCATTACCATGGCACTCCAACACATCCGGTTTCTTAAAATTCTTCTCCCTGGTTATTTGTCCATAACGTTCGGTTTACCTTTTCGGGCAGAGCCACCTGCCTGTGAGTGGAAATCCCAATTAGCTGCCATGACGGTTGCCATAATGCCAACGGTTAACGAGCATAAAGAATTTTTAAAGTACGTAGAAGACATTCTGTATCATGTTCCAGAATGAGATAACTTTTGTAAGGATGCAGAAGGCAGGCAAAGAGGCTGAATTCCACAGACTGTATGAAGAGGCACTCAAGGAAGCTGAAAAATATCTTCACAAGGAGTACCCCAATATCATGGGTAAGGAAATAATTGAGAAAGAGAAGATAAAGGACATAAGCCCAATAGATGGAAAAGAGATTGCGACTTTCCAGATGGCATCGCCGGAAAACATAAACAGGGCCCTGGAGATGCTTCATTCCTCATGGAAAAAATGGTACGAGATTGGTTACGTGGAGAGAGCCAGGATCATGCTCAAGGCGGCGGACGAAATCTCAAGGCAGAAATACCTCATATCAGCTCTTCTTGCATACGAGAACGGGAAGAACAGAACCGAGGCCATGGCTGATGTGGATGAGGGCATTGATTTCCTGAGATATTACGCAATCAACATGATAGAGAACCAGGGATTTCATAAGTTAAGTGGAAAGGGATACGATAATGAGGAAAGCTTCAGTGTCATGAAACCATATGGCGTGTTTGCCGTAATTCCGCCCTTCAACTTCTACGCCATAACGGTTGGAATGACTGCGGGTCCCCTTACAGTTGGAAATGCAGTGCTGCTGAAATCATCAAGCGACATTCCAATATCCACTTACCTTACGGTGAAAATACTTCATGAATCCGGAGTTCCAAAGGAAGCTCTTGCTGTCATTACAGGATCTGGAAGAGTTGTGGGGAAATACGTGGTTGAGAGCGATCTTGTTTCAGGCATAGTATTCACAGGATCTCGGGAGGTGGGCATGGATATATATCACCGTGCCCAGGAGAAGAGACCCAAGCCAGTAATCACTGAAATGGGCGGAAAGGATGCCGTAATAGTTACATCCAAGGCTGATCTGGATAAGGCAGTTGAGGGGATATTCCGGGGAGCTTTTGGATTTTCAGGGCAGAAATGCAGTGCAACATCGCTTGCATATGTCCATGAGGCTGTTTACGACAAGTTTGTGGAGAAACTGAAGGAAAGGGCCAGAAATGTACTTCCGGAAGATCCCAGGAAGAAGGAAGCCTTTGTGAATCCAGTTGTGAACCGTGAGGCCTATGAAAAATTCAAGGCCCTTGAGCCAAAACTCAAGGAATATGGAGAAGTAATCGTAGGAGGCAAGGCACTGGACAGGCCAGGTTACTACGTGGAAGCCACAATACTCAAGGATGTGAAG
Source organism: Thermoplasmata archaeon (assembly GCA_021819605.1). Lineage (GTDB taxonomy): Archaea > Thermoplasmatota > Thermoplasmata > Thermoplasmatales > Thermoplasmataceae > UBA509. The sequence continues at coordinate 6,471 of JAKAQT010000048.1, read as the reverse complement.
CGCGACTCATATCTTGCAAAAAATGAGCTCTTCCTGCCAGTACTTGGCATAATCAAGGTGAAGGACCTCAAGGATGCAGTCGATGAAATAAACAAATCGGACTACGGATTGACGGGAGGCATATTCACGGAAGATTATGATGAAATCCAGTATTATTTCAACAACGTTGATGTTGGAGTAATATATGCCAACAGGGCCAGGGGTGCCAGCACAGGTGCAATGGTTGGATCGCAGCCTTTCGTTGGGTGGAAGCTCAGCGGGAGCAGTGGCAAGGGAACCGGCTCATATTATTACCTTCCACAGTTCTTAAGGGAGCAGTCACAGACCATTGCCCATTAATTTTTCCATTAAATTTTCAATTTTATTCAAAGTCAGTGGTTTATGAGCCTTGAGGGACTCTGTGAGGTTCCTCAGGAGGACCATTTTCACCTCATTCTCATCCTGAATGCTTCCAGTTTCACGCTGGAGGCTGGTCATTATTCCTGATGTCATCCCGCACGGCATTATGGCATCAAATCTTGACATGTCAGTGTTTACGTTAAGTGCAATCCCATGCAGGGTTGAAAACCCATTTATGGCAAGGCCTACAGAACAAATTTTCCTGTTCCCTACCCAGACTCCAGTCTCGCCATGCAGTCTGCCTTCTGAAGAGATTCCATAGTGTTTCAGTGTATCAGATACGGCCCCTTCGATTATTATTATCAGGTCTCTTATGTTTATCTGGCGATCCCTGAGGTTAACTATAAAGTAAATGACAATCTGCCCTGGCCCATGATACGTTGCTGACCCACCCCTCTCCACCTGGAATACCTCCAGATTCGGGTCAAGTATCTCATCAGGGTTTCTGTGAATGCCCATGGTGTAGACGTGCGGATGGCTAACGGCAATCAGAACATCCGGTATGGCCTCCTCGTTTCTTGCCCTGTTCAGGGACCTCTGTAGCTCCAGCACTTTCTGGTATTCTCCATAACCCATATCGGCAATTATAAGATCATTGGATATCATGCATGCCCCGCCCACTGATTGAAGATCAATCTAATATGTTGATGTTTCCATACCCATAAATGCTTCCGGATCAGGGAACCCTGACACAGATCATGATCCTGCTTCACATATTTGATGGCGAAAAAAAGCCTTCCGCCATAGCCAAGAACATTGGAATAACCGTTCAGGGGGTGCAGTACCACATGAAGATTATGGCCGGGAAGGGCCTTATAGATTCCGGCGGCAACATAACCAAGGAAGGGTTCAATTTTCTTGATACTGGGCTTTCCAGCATGAGGGATTTTGTCTCTCAGAGCATTGCGCGCCTTGACGATGTGGTGACATGGGAGGCGATTGCCGCCGGCAAAATCGCATCCGGAGAAGAGGTCAGGCTTGAAATGAGGGATGGGTACCTTTATGCTTCTGCCTCACCGGGCGAAGGTGCCACCGGCAGGTCAAGAAACGATGCAGAAGATGGGGATATTGTTGCAGTTACATCAATTAACGGCATAATAAATGTCAAAATTGGCACAGTTTCAGTGATCGTGCTTCCGGATGCCGAAAATTTAAGTAAAAATCTCGACCTTAAATCAATCACCGGCGAATTGCCCGAAAATGGCAGAACACTGGTGGGAAGCATAGGCGAGGAGGCATACGTGATCTGCAGGAAATCCGGCATAAAACCTGACCTGGAATACGCATCCATACATTCAGCGTTTGAGGCCGGTGTCAGAGGAGTAAGTTCCACTGTACTTGTGTCAAACAGACGCTTCCATTACTTAATTTCCGACATAAAGGACCTTCAGAACAGGTACAGGGATGTAAATGTCAGAATAAAATATTTGTGACATTACAAATATAATAGTAGATAAATTTTATTAGCAATATTTATCAACGGGCATTGGAATTATCCTATTATATCTTGATTGTACAATTTTAATAAAAATCCAGGATCGGATAAATATTTAAATATAACACTTTAATACGAGAGATCGTCAACCAGTAGGTGAAAAGTATGGAGGAAGATGGTAGTGGCAGTAGGCTTTCAGATTTTAGCGGACTTGTACGGTGTGGATCCAGACGTAATATCAAAGGTCGATAGCTTATATCCGGTTGTTGAGGACGCAGTAAGGGCGGGAAACCTTACAAAGATATCTTCGGATTATTACCAGTTTCAGCCACAGGGGGCAAGTGGCGTGGTGCTTCTGGCTGAATCACACCTGTCATTTCACACATGGCCTGAACATGGTCTTGTAACACTGGATATATATACCTGTGGCGATCCTAAGGGAGCCGAAACAGCCTTTGATTATATCGTTGACCAGCTTAAACCGGATACCATGGATTGCAAGAGGCTGCGTAGAGGCGTTTCAGTCACTGAAGAACTTACAGTGGAGAAACCCCAGCAACTTGTGATTCTGTGATAGTTTGAACCGGCGTTTTCTGGCAGTTTCCATAATTCTTTCAATTTTTTTCGCCTTCTTTTCTCTGGTTTATAATTCATTTCCTCTGTGGCTTGATATTATTGGCATTATCCTGGGTATAATTGCTCTCTACATCTCCGGTGACGTTTTTCTGGAGGAGGCGCTTCGTGTTGGGATTAAATACGGGATTTCAAGTAAATCTGTGGGAACATATATAATATCATTCGGGGCGGTCATTGATGAGTTTGCTGTGGTTTTTTCCTCGTCAATACGTGGTTACGGATCACTAAGCTTCGGAACGATACAGGGTTCCAATGTCATAACGCTGATCATATTTCTTCCCATTCTCGCCATGGTGGCCAGGAAGAATTTTTCAGGATTCAGAAAAGATGGCTACGTGCTCCTTGCAGTTAGCCTGGTTGCCCTGGCCATGTCAGTTCAGTGGATCAGGGATCCATGGTATCTGGGCATACCGATGATTGCCATCTATGCCGTATATGCTCTGGTCAACAGGAGACCAGCGGAAAACCTTCCGCAAAAAACTGAAACTGGAGTGGATTATGTGGCAATGGCCGCTGCACTTATACTTCTGGGATTTGCAGCGGAAGCCCTGGTGGATTATACAGTTGCTGTATCACATATTGCAGGAATTGCCTCGTTCTACTCAGGTTTCATTATCACCGGTGTGGCTGGAAGCCTGCCTGAGATTATAATGTTCGGGCTGATCATTGTCAGGAAGGACGGAGATGCGACGCTTGGAATCACAACCGGAACCACAATCTACAAGGGGAGCCTCATTCTGGGCATATCCATTCTCTTCGGGACAGTGAATCTGTCCCTGGGAAGATGGTCAATAATATTAATGTCATTCCTTGCTCTCATATTCATTTTCCTTTCATTTGTCAGGATCAGGAAAATCTATGCTGTATTGCCGCTGTTTGCCATAGCGGCCACATATCTCGTGAACCTGATGATCTAGGTCCTGGTACCCCAGAAGATATTCTCTTTCCTCTTTATCTGAATTATCTCGTCAAGGGTACTCATGGTATCCTTGTCCAGTGGATTATTCCTCAGTTCTTTCACAACGCCTTCCGGAATGTCAACATATAAGGGCTCTTCCGGGAATATCTGCCGGTTTAGGGTCACTCCATCTATGGATACTGCAACCTCGGCAGGGGCATCGGCGAACTGCTTTGAGTTCTCACCTTCCCTGATGCTGCGGACAGTTCCAGCGAACCTGCCATCCGCCTTGATCAGTGAATCTCCAACCTTGATCCTCCCCGACTGTACTTTGACGCCAACTATGACTGGCTTGGCAGCTCTGAATATGTACTGGGGCAGAATGGAGATCTTGGCCGGCATGGGCATTCTCTGCTTTCTGCCTTCATCCAGCTGCATCCTTCTCATGGACAGCCACTCTTCGGTGTCCTGTATCAGGGAATAGATGACGTCCCCAACCTTCACACCCACATCAGAGCTGGCTGCCGCGTCCTGGGCCTCAGAAAGGAACTGGACATTGAATCCTATTATTATACGGTCCATGGGGTCATTTAGTGTTGCAGCGTCTGTGATATCTCTTTTGTTGATGTCACCCACCTGTGCTGACCTTATGGAAATGCCTTTCTCCTTCAGCTCATAAGCGATTGCCTCCAGGGAGCCAAGAGCATCTGCCTTCACCGTAACACCGTGTTCTGACAGTGTAATATTAACCTGAGATTCTTCCAGAATCTCCCCGAATGCATCACCGGGGTCACCGTCAACTGCTATTACCGGAGATCCTGATACAACGTCAAGCCTGTCCGCCATCAAAAGCCGTACACCGGAGGCTGATTCAACAGTATTCTTCTCCACCAGTTTTTTTGATTTGCCCTTGGAATTCACCAGCATAGCCTTTATCTTTGTCACTGCAGGCCCCGTCCTTGTGTTCAGGGCCACAGTATCGCCCTTATGGAGGATACCCTGGTAGAGCACTGTGTCAAGTATGGTTCCAATGGATTCCTCCCTCATGAGCTCTATTATTGTGCCCCTTCCCTTTGTCTGCTGGAATTTTATGTTTTCTTCAAGATATCTCTGTGCAAGTCCTGCTATGACCATGAGTATTTCTGATATTCCTATTCCTGCTTTCGCGCTCATTGGCACGATGGCAACTGTCCTTGAAAAATCAGTAATACGGTCATACCGATCGCTTGTTATGCCAAATTCATAGAACCTGTTCACAAGATCATAGAGGCGCTTCTCAAGTTCGTCAACGTATTCCTGCCTCTGTGCCTTCATGGCCTGCTGAAATGGGACATTTTTCACAGGAGTGTAAAGCGGAACAAGGTCTATCTTGTTGGCCGCCACCACGAACGGGGTCTTGAACTTCTTAAGGATATTTATTGATTCTATGGTCTGTGGCTTGAATCCTTCATTTATGTCAACCACAAGTATGGCAATATCTGACAGGGCGCCGCCCCGGGCGCGCATGTTGGCAAACGCCACATGGCCCGGCGTGTCTATGAATAAAAGGCCGGGGATTTTGAGTTTGCCATGTCCCAGAAGGCCCCTTGCCTTCTCCTCTATTTCGGTAACATCTATGTTTGTGGCGCCGATTCTCTGGGTAATGCCCCCTGCCTCCTTCTTTGCGACAGAGGTCCCCCTTATGGCATCTAAAATTGAGGTCTTGCCATGATCCACATGGCCAAGGACGCAAACAATCGGCTGACGGTATTGTCTGTTATCCATAACCACCTCAGTAGAGGTTGCTTTCGTCTCCACACTGATACTGGTTGATTTCTCCATCCTGGAAGAATATGGGAAATTCGTGCTGGAAAGATTCTGCAGAATCCGAGGCATGTATTATGTTCTTCTCAATGCCCGTTGAATAGTCCCCCCTTATAGTGCCCGGCTGTGCTTTTGAACCATCTGTGGTTCCTGACATAAGTCTCGTGATAGATATTGCGCCCGGTCCTTCAAGCACGGCGGCCACAATTGGACCAGAGGTTATGTATGATACCAGGTCTTTGAAGAATGGTTTTCCCTTGTGAACGTCATAATGCTTTTCTGCCCTTTCCTTTGACAGTATCAGCATCTTGAGGGCAACTATCTTGAGCCCTTTTCTCTCAAAACGTGAAATTATCTCACCCGATAGCCTCCTTTTCACGCCATCGGGCTTTATCAGAATTAGTGTTCTTTCCAATTATACCACCATCAGCTCTTAGAGCTCTGCTTCTTCATTTCCTTTATTGTGTGGTATTCCTTGGTCCATCTGGTTTTCCTTGGTACTCTCTTAAGATCAATCATGTTCACCTGGCATTTCCTGCTGCAGAAGTTGAGGACGTTTCCGTCCTTCCTTACATACAGGAAGCCGGTTCCCGGTTCGATCTGTGCTCCACAAAAGCTGCAGGTTTTTGATGCCACCATAATCACCTAATTGAAAGTTTTCTCGCTTCCCTGGCAGTTTCCCTCAGCATGAGAATGTCACCAACCCGTACCGGGCCCATAACATTCCTTGCAATTATCCTGCCCTGATCTCTTCCGGCAAGAACTCTGACTTTCACTGTTGTGGCTTCTCCGCTCATACCAGTTCTTCCCATGAGTTCCACGACTTCTGCCGGTGTTCCTTCATCTGCCATTGCAGATCACCTTATTTCTTAATTTCAGCAAGTTCGGAGATAACCTGCTTAAGGTTCTCTTCTCCTTTGCTGCCCACATCAACAACAGATATGGATGCTGCTGAGGCTATGCCAACTTTGGCACCAAGATCGCTCTTCTTTTTCACGAATCCGTAGGGTACCTTCCTCTCCTCACAGAGCATTGGAATATAGTATACTACTTCAGGCGGAGAAACATCTTCTGCTATCACGACTACCTTGCTTTCTCCTCTTTCAATAGACTTAATAACTTCGTTCGTACCCTTCTTTATTTTCCCGCTTCTGAATGAATTCTCAACAAGATCCAGTAGTTTCTTTTCCACGGACTCGGGAGTTTCAAATTTCACATAGCTGTTTTTATCCATTTTGGAACCTCCTTCACTAAGGCAAAACGTAAGCCGTAGACTCTATATTAACTTTCTCAGGTATAT
>JAKAQT010000047.1 GCA_021819605.1 Thermoplasmata archaeon | reverse complement strand
TTTTCAGGTACATCTGCGCTAATGCCTATGTCCCTGAGCAGGCGCATTGAAGGTTCGAAAAGTCTTCCCTTAGGCAGTGCTATTCTCATTCATCACCACCTCCACAGGTATCCCCATCTTTACCAGTTCCTGCGCCCTTGAATATGCTTCCAAAGGGGTTTTTCCGCTTACAGGGACACGGGCGGAACTCTTTCTCGTATCGTACAGTGAGGCAAGTGAATCAAGGTTGAATGCAAATCCCACAGCCTCTATGTCGCCAATCCGGTAACTTCCACCGTTCCCAATCAGGTGTTCGAATCTGGGCGAATAAATCTCGAATACAAGATTGTCATAATAGGAATGGAGTCCCACGGTTCCCAGATCAATTATGATCCTCTCGTGATTGACTTCTGATACCACATCGTCAATCTGGCTGAATCCACTCTTTTTCCCCCGGGAATTTATCATTTCCCATATCCTTTTTTTTATTGAATTTTCTATTGGCAGATCGTCAATTGCAGAAAAATTCCTCCTGGAAACTGCGTCCAGTATCACGTCACTGTATTCCGGAACTTTTCCGGCAATATTTTTCCATATCCCAACACTTCCAACATCAATGTAAAAATCTGTGATTCCGAGATTATTCATGGCGGAAATTGCAATATTGAGAATCTCCACATTGCTCCACTTTTTGTCTCCCCCTATGAGCTCCAATCCCGCCTGCCAGGTTCCCATTACTCCTTTCCTGATGACCTCAGAAACGTAGAAGAGCCTCAATTTTTCCGGTTTTCCCTTCAGGTTAACGGCAATTTGGGATGTTATGTCAGGCCTCACTATACAGAACTCATCATTGTAGGCGAATTTCATGCCATCCCGCAGTTCGTGCCTAAAGGCTTCAACAGTAGGCAGGAAAACTTCCTCGTAGCCCCACAGTTCAAAGATATTTCGCAATCTGCGAACTACTTTCGAAAGCGATGCTGATCTGGTAAAAACATCGCTCAAAACAAAACCTCCTTTCCAGAAGGTACAAAAACGGACGCCCCGTATTTAAAACTGATGAAGACAGCTTTTCTCGGCAAAAAACTTCGTTGATAGGGAATAGGCACACGCTGTGCTGCCAAAGCTGTACTTATACATCATAAGCTCGACTCCTTTATTGCTGAATCATATTTAATTGTGTCGCCGAGTCGAGGTAAGACGTTACGGTTACTGTAACTGAAACACTGATCAGAAAAATTTCGCAAGATTTGCATGCCGGACCCTGCCACAGAAAATGCTAAAATCAGAATAAAGGGGTTGCCTCATAACAAATCGAGAAGGCAGTCTGGACGTGGAAAATTCAAGCTATTTCCTGGCAGTTAGTATTCACTTAATATCTATTTCATCCTTGAGGATGAGGTGCTCGTTCCGGTATTCAGGACGTTTCCCGGTGTAATCGTCCATTCAAATCTACCCGTTGTTGACTGTCACAGAGGGTAGAATAAAGAATCTCCGCCTCGGGATATTTCGTCAGAGAAAGAAATGATGGAATCCGAGACCTCTTCTTCCATCTTTCGCAGGAAATTCCGGTACAGAGATTGCTTCCAGAATTCCATTCGGCCCGAAGATGTTCTGTTCCTCATTCCATGCCATCTGGCTTTGCAGATGCAGGCACGCATGAAGCAATATGCTATCTGACCGTTCCATTTCTGCCTGTCAGAAGACAGTGCAATGTGCTGGAAATAATAACCGAGATGGAATCTATTTCTAAATCTGGAAATTCATAACCTGATCCGGAGGATGTGATAGAAGAACTCAGAGCGTAAATTCAACATTTTTCCTGTTTAACTACAAATTTCAGCATCTCTGAAGCAACATCAGTGCCCGAGGCTGCAGTGGTTCCCCTGAACTCCATGGTGCCATTTATTTCATTAACCACTGGCCCCCCATCTGTTTCCATTATGTCCACACCGTAAATTCCGGCATCCAGAAAGCTCACAGACTTTATAGCCAGCTCCTCGATTTCACTGTCTTTCGGAAGCTTTTCCACCCTTCCCCCAATTGCAGCGTTTGTTCTCCATTCATCTCCGGTCTGGTATCTGTACATACCGGCAATGATCTCCTCTCCTGCCACTATGATCCTGATGTCCCGCCCTGGTTTTCTCACAAATTCCTGAAAGTAGTACACTGACTGTATGGGGTGCATCAGTGATCTATCATGAAGAACCGCCTGAGCTGCGAATTTATCCTTTAAAAGTGCGATCATTCTCCCCCAGCTTCCAGTAATGGGCTTGAGAACGGCTTCGCCATTGAATCTTTCCATAAAAAGCCTGAGCGCAGCATCCTCCTCAAATGCGAAAGCCGTAAATGGTGTTCGAATTCCGTTTTGATACAGGTGGAGGGATGTCATCATCTTATTGCCGGTAATTTCCAGGGATCGGTATGTATTTACAACACGATGATTCATGTGTTCGAGTACCGCGGTGGAAAAGAGACCTCTGTAGAACCCAACTGATCTTTGAATGCTTATGTCTCCAAGATTTTCCGGCCTTTTATCGCCCAGAGCAGGTGAGAATTTCCTGATGTCCACTGACACAACCGGAATGCTCATTTCAGAAGCTTTCTTCAGCAGTTCCTTTTCTTCCCATCTGAGTACATCATAAAGAATTGATACTGTTACCATTTTTACCAATCCAGTCATAAAGTGAATACATTCACAACAGATTGATATTCTACATACACAAATAATATGTTATTAAAATTTTTCATAATATCACGAAAAATTCACAGGGATTTGTATTATAATTTACACTACTCTCCCCAATCTTCCTTAATATTCTCAGCAGCAGCCAGTTTAACCTGACCACCCACAAGGGATACTATCTCGAACTCCACCCCGCAGTCCGGGCATGTCAGTATTTCTCCAACCATTGCATCCTCTGGAACGTGCAGGTCTCCACCGCACGTTGTGCATTCATTCATCGTAGTTTTCTCCACCATGGTAATGACTAAGTATCGACAAATATTAATTACTTATGACCTATATGGTTCATAAATGCACAAACCCAGCAATACCGCAATAAGCGTAAATCGTGCAGTGCGCGATATCATGGAGAAAGATCTATTCCTCAACATTTCACTAAGGAATGGATATGCCAATCTGAGTGGCATTGCAAGATTTATTGCCCCCAAGGTAGAATCCAGGCTTGGGGAGCTTCCCAACAGGGAGGCTATAATGTCAGCTATCAAGCGTAACCGCAGTAGCGTATTCAGCATGGAGACAGCGTTGAAATCCGCTCTTGCTGCATCCACAGTGAGGATGACAACGGGGATGGTTCAACTGATCTTGCCCAACCTCTATTTTCCAAGAATGCTTGATTACTTTCAGGCTGGAATTACCAATGGGTCGGTGTTTCTTTCCACCGGTCTCCAAAATGCAAGCTTTGTGGCTGAGAAAACAACTCTTCAGGGCATGGACAGATCCCTCAGGAGACTTATATCTAATATAAGGGAAAATGTCTCCGCGATGCACTTGATTATATCCGGGAATGCCCTGGAGACCCCAGGATTTCTCACCTCTCTCTTCGAGAAGCTTTCAATGGCGGGTATCAATGTCATTGGAACGGCTAACTCGTATTCCGATCTGGTCATTCTTGTGGACGATGAGAACTCCAGTGAAGCCTTCTCCGCCATAAATGATATGATAAGATACTCCAGGTTGCCTTAACCTGCCAGAATGTTGGCTGGTTATTAGAGAACCAGTGTTTTTCATGCCCTGATACCTTCAGATTTCCTCGACTGGTTCACGGATCCGCGATCTTTTTCCCGCCGCGGCAAACATGCAAGATTATGAAGAGTGAATTATTTTGCAGCCATATCATCAAAAGCATTGGCCAAGTTTGCAAAATAGCAATATTATGCCTGCATCTCAAGTATTTACAGAGATAGTAGGGGTCATCAGCTACAGTAATATTAATCGGCAGTTAAGGAGAGCAATGGTTCGTATGCTCATACCGCCTATCATAACCGCGGCTGAAGATAAGGTAAAACCAGAACTGAAGGAAATGGATATCAGGTGATACGGCTCTGAGTGCTGACATCATCTACAGAAACTGTCTGCAGTTCACTGACCATGGCCATAATTGCATCATCGGTGAATGATGATGTTTCAGGGCTGCTCTTTATACGTTCCATCAGGATGTCAAGCTGGTTCCCACTGCATTTGAGTCCAAGGCTGCTGAGCCTGCTTGCAAGTGCATGCTTTCCCGTGTACTTATCAATGGTGAAATCTCTCTCCCGCCCGAAGAGGGAGGGGTCAATAAATTCATAGGTTGAAGGGTTGTTCATAATCCCGGCAACATGGACACCTGATTTATGCACGAAAGCATACCTTCCAGTAACAGGATAATTTGGCTGTAATTTGATTCCACTGAATCTCTCGACCATTTCTGATACCCCGGCAAGCTTTGTCAGGTCTGCAGCCTCTATGGACATGTGATATTTCAACGCCACAGCAATAACCTGAGTCGGCGTGATACCTACCCTTTCTCCCAGTCCGTTTACAGTGGCATGAACGATTGTTGCTCCTCCTTCAACTGCTGCAAGAGAATTTCCCACCGCATTACCCAAATCATTATGGGCATGTATGTCAAACTCAAGTCCTGGGAACGATCTCGACAGTTGCCGGAACATGGCCCTCGTCCTCCATGGAAGCATGATCCCCACGGTGTCAGCTATACCAATTCGATCTGCTCCCGCAGATTCTGCAGTACGTATCACGTCTGTAAGATAGTCCCAATCCGTCCTGGATGCATCTTCCGGAGTGAATCTCACTTTTACCCCCTGGGATCTCGCCCTTTCCACTCCCTCGCCTATTATCTGAAGTGCCTCTTCCTGGGTCCTGTGGGTTTTTGAAGAAAGATGTGACCCGCTGACTCCATAGAAAATGGCTACCCTGTCCACTCCTGTGGATACTGCAAGATCAATGTCGGACGCAAGTGATCTGCTGTGGGCTATGAGTTCAGAGGATATCATGCCCTGGTCTTTCATCCTGACTATCTGCCTGATGCCTTCCAGTACATCTGGTGAAACGGATGGATGTCCCGTTTCTATCATTCTCACACCCAGATCAGATAGGCTCCGTGCGATCATGACCCTCTGTTCAACTGAGAAATTAACTCCAGGGGTCTGCTCACCTTCTCTCAGGGTCGTATCAAGGATTCCTGCGTATCTTTTGGTTATCATTGCAAAATTATCAAGAGCCAGTATAATAGCTTATTGACCAATACTGGTCAAACATACCATAAACTAAACTTAATTCCAATTTTCAGTTAAAGTTTCAAAGATTCTTCAGGATTGAAGCGGTAACATCGACTGTCCCTGCATTCCCACCCATATCAGGTGTAAGGCTCCCTGCAGATTCCAGTATCCTGTGAACTGAGTCATCAACCGCCCTGTGCACATCCATGAGCATCTTATCCTGATGCCTATTTGCCAGCCACTCAAAGAGCATTGAAACCGAGAGAATTTCAGAAAGAGGGTTTGCAAATCCTTTACCGGCAATGTCAGGTGCTGTCCCATGTGAAGCCTGTGCCATTGCCCAGTTATCGCCGAAATTAAGTGAAGGGGCAATTCCCAGGCTCCCGGCCACAGCTGCTGCCTCGTCCGAGAGTATGTCACCGTACATGTTGGTGGTGGCTATGACATCGAACTTGCCCGGGTTGAGTATCAGGTCATATGCAACGGAGTCCACCAGCCGATCTTCGGAAAGGATGTCATGGCAGTCCGCAGCCTTCTTTCTGAACTCTTCCAGGAACAGCCCATCCGTAACACTGAGCACATTGCCCTTGTGAACCGCTGTCACCTTTTTTCTCCTGGCGGCCGCATAACGGAATGCAACATCGCTGATCTTGGCCATCTTCTCCCTTGTTATTACACGCACTGAAAGCGCCACATCCCTGGTGGGCATGAATTCCCCACTGCCCAGGAACATGTTTCTATCGGCATAAAACCCCTGGGTGTTCTCCCTGACTATAAGCGTGTCAATGGGATCAAGTCTTCCCCTCAGGTATGTTCTCACCGGCCTGATGTTGGCGTAGAGATCAAAATGGGTCCTTATGGCACCTGACGGACTCTTCTGCCCCTTTGAACCGGGATAGCTACCCACCTCCAGTGGCCCCAGTATGAGTCCATCTGACATTTCAATCTTCTTAAGGACCTCATCTGTGAGGGGCTTGCCCCACAACTGGAATGATTCCCATCCAACCGGCACATTACTGAAAGATACAAGGTCGGATGAACCAAGCCTGTCCATTGCTGCAGAAAACACAGAAACAGCTGACTCCACCACCTCTGGTCCGATGCCGTCTCCGGCAGCAACGCTTATATTGTATTTATCCTTCATACTGAATCCTTTGTCCTCACAGCGGCTCGCTGTCAATATATCCTTGAGATCTGAGCACTTCTATTATGCCGCCTGACCTTACGATATTCATCAACAGGTCTGGAATCCTGTTGAATTCTCTCACTGATCCGTCCTGTTCCCTTGTTACAGTGCAGTTCTGGAAGTCAACCTGTATGATATCACCCTCGGCGATCCATTGCGTAATCCCGTCCATACGCAAAACCGGTAGCCCACTGTTAACGGCGTTTCTCATGAAAAGTCCGTTGACGGTTTCTGCCATCACCAGCACTATACCGAGACCCACAAGATTTGCCGCTGCTGGTCGAGAAGAGCCCACCCCGAAATTTCGACCTGCAACGATGATGTCACCCCTATTAACCTGGGAGGCCCATCCGGGCCTGTTTGCCCACATTGTATACTTTGGCCTGTCTATCTCCGGAAGCGTATAGCAAATGTGAGGATACATGAGGTCTGTGTTTATGTCGTCTCCAAAACCCCACACCCTTCCACTGATCTTGTCATCCATCTATGAACCTCCAGGGATGCTGCTGGGGCTCACTATCTCACCTGCAACTGCCGAGGCCGCCACTGTGGCTGAAGATGCCATGTAAATTCTGGCATCTCTGGAACCCATCCTTCCCTTGAAATTCCTGGTTGTTGATGTTATGGCAGTTTCTCCGTCAGCAAGGAGGCCCATGTGGCCACCCATGCATGATCCGCAGGTTGGATTGGTCACGATAGCTCCGGCCTTCACTATTGTTGGGATGTAGCCAAGTTCCATTCCCCTCAGATAGATGGACTGGGTGGCAGGCGTCACAATCAGCCTTGTTCCTGGATGCACCTTTCTTCCCTTGAGAATCCTTGCAGCCACTTCCAGATCGGACAGTTTTCCGTTGGCACATGATCCGATGGTGCACTGGTCAACCTTGATTCCCTGTATGTCATCCACCGGCCTGGTATTCCCGGCAACAGAATCTGGTAGTGCGGCCATGGGCACCACCTCTGACATATCAAGCTGGTATGCACCTGCATAACTGGCAGATGGGTCGGGAGACACCGGGGAATATTCCTGAACTCCCCGTTCCTGAACATAGGACCGCAGTACCTCATCACCTGGAAAGACGGCAAATTCCACACTCAGTTCAGCACACATGGTTGAGATAACCGTCCTCTGATCCATGTTCAGGGCCATCACACCGTCTCCTGCAAATTCAATATTCATGTTTGGCATATCCCCAAGATCTCCGGCCATTTTCAGGAAAACATCCTTTGCTTCAGACATTCCTGAAAGTTTTCCAGAAAGGTCAACCTTAAGTGTTTCACCCACAGCGAACCACGTTTTTCCTGTGCACATGACCTGCATGAGTTCTGGCGTTCCAAGTCCTCTGCTCAGCATGTTGAATGCCCCGGCAGCCACCGAATGGGAATCTGTATTGGCCACGATCTGGCCGGGGTAGAACCATCCTGACTCGGCGGCAAAGGCGTGAGCTATTCCTCCAGACCCGTAGTCATAGAAATCATTCAGGTTCAGTCTCTTCACCAGCTTTCGTATCTTGGCAGTGCCATTGGCCATCTCCACGTTTGGCGCAGGTACAAAGTGATCGAAAACAACGCTGATCTTTGATGGGTCAAAGACCCTTGCCGGTGGATTCTGGATCAGTTCAGGATGCTGGCCCGCTATGTCAAGCAGGATCACTCTGTCCACAGACACGGTTACTATGTCGCCCGGTTCCACCTTCCTTGAACTGTCCGATGAATGTGAGGACAGTATCTTCTCAGCAATATTCAGGTCGTCCCTCTCCCCTTTTCACTGATGGCCTGGCCTTCCTTTCGGCCTCGTTCCAGATTCAACAGTGCGTCTGCAACTATTTCGGCGCTTCTCCATACTTCCTCAAGCGATATTTCCTCCAGTTCCGTATGTGAAAGCTGAGGGTTGCCTGGCCCATAGGTCACACAGGGTATTTTCCATCTTGACCCAAGTATGTTCATATCGCCACTCCCGCTCTTGAATAGCAACTGCGCTTCACTTCCGGTGTTCTTTCTCACAGATTCCTTGAAGGCTGAGATCAGAGGCGTCTTCAGCCCTGAAACATAAGGTTCCACACTGCTTCTGATCATGAAAGATGGTTCAGAAGCGGTGGAGGATTTCACCAGATCCAGTATTTCTGAGAGGACGTCATCCTGCTTTCTGGATGGAGGGTATCTTACATCAAGGGTCATCAGGGCATTTGAGGGAGTCATGTTGTCCGCATCCCCTGCCCTTATGGATGTCAGTGCAGCTGAAACCTTTGAAAATTCCCTGTTCTTTCCAAGTTTATCCCTGACCGAGTTCCAGGCCTCCACGGCAGATTCCACTGCACTCTGGCCCAGCCATGGTGCGCTGGCATGCACCTGCCCTGACCTGAATTCCATATCCAGAAGGATGCGCCCACGGTAGCCAACTGTTATGCCTGTTACTGCAGAGGGTTCGCCAAAAATGGCGTAGTCTGATCTGGGCTGGCTGGAAGCTACTTCCATTATACCTTTCCCCGGTCCCTCTTCACCGACGGCAGCAATCATCCTTATTGTTCCGCCGAATCCTCTCTGTTTCGCAATGGATGTGCCGAACATCAGTGATACCAGTGAGGATTTTGCATCGGTTGTTCCCCTTCCATAAAGCGTGTCTCCATCCTCTCTCACCGGTAGCTCGCCCGGAACGGTGTCAATGTGCCCGCAGACAAGAATTTCCGGAGATCCGCCGCTGAAAATGGAAACACCATTACCGGCCCTGTCCACTAAGAATTCGTCTGCGCCCAGGCGCAAAATTTCCCTTCCAAAGTATTCTACAGCCTTCTCCTCATTCCCTGTTGGAGAATATATATCCACAAGCTCTTTCACCACCCTGTCTGTGGGATGCGTCACCTGAGAACCTCCCTGACATAATCCATGATTTCGCCGGGAACATCCACCTGTGCTACCCTAACAGTGTTCTTGAACTCGGTAGTGCTGTTCACCTCGTGTACCACATAGCCATTTTCAGTTTCCATGATGTCAACCCCGAAAACGCCTTTCCCAACACTTCTTGCCGCCCTTAATGATATGTCCTCAAGTTCCGGTGTGATGGGACATTTCTCAGCTCTGCCACCAATTGCCGTGTTCGTCCTCCAGTCATCGTCCGACTGGTATCTGTAGATTCCTCCGATGACCCTGTCCCCCACAACGAATGTTCTGATGTCCCTGGGCGGCCGTTTCACGAATTCCTGAAGATAGAAGATGGAATATAACGGGTACATGTATTCCCTGTCCTCCATTACGGCCGATGCAGCCGTCCTGTCATTGAGAAGCGCAACCATCCTTCCCCAGCTCCCTGTAACAGGTTTCAGGACCGCCCTGCCTCCGAACTTGGAGGAAAACTGCTTCATGGCTGTATCGTAAGAGGCTGCCACTGAAGTCTTTGGAGTTGGAACGCCGTTCTTCACCAGGGCAAGTGATGTCAGCATCTTGTTTCCCGCCACATCAATGGTGTTGAAGTCGTTTATGACCTTCTGTCCCTTGAACTCCAGATAGGCTGTTGAATGCAGGCCGCGATAATATGAGGTGCATCTCTGAAGAGTCACGGATCCGTATTCTCCGGGTAGTGGCGCATCAAGGTCCATATCCATGTCCTTGACATCCACCATGTTGATCTCCATGCCTCGGTCCTGTCCGGCCTTGAGCAATGCCTTTTCCTCCCATCTCACAAGATCGTAAACCATTGAGATTTTCATGCTACACCCCCCTGCTTTAGCTGGTCATCAAGAGCCCTCTTTATTTCCAGGATGGCCTCATCCACCTGCTCCCTTGTGAGGATGTAGGGCGGAAGCATCCTAATGATGCTGATGCCGGAGTAGAGGGTTATGACGCCCCTGTCCAGAAGGTTCATCAGAACGGGCAGGAACCTGATTCTAAGCTCAAGGGCGAGCATCATGCCTATCCCTCTGGCATGGCTAACCAGACGATGGTTTCCCAGATCCTCCTGCATCCTTTCCAGAAAGTATTTTCCAGTATCCCTTGCCTTCTCCACGTATCCACTCCTGAGCCGATCTATAACTGCACTTCCTGCGGCACAGGCCAGCGGGTTGCCTCCTGTTGTTGAACTCTGCTCCCCTATTTCAAGGGCATCCACGAACTCGCTCCTCCCCACTGTAACGCCCATGGGGATTCCTCCGCCTATGCCCTTTCCTACCGTCATGATATCTGGTGTTATGCCCCAGTGCTCATGGGCCCACATCTTTCCGGTCCTTCCCAGGCCTGACTGAATCTCATCCATGATGAGA
>JAKAQT010000046.1 GCA_021819605.1 Thermoplasmata archaeon | reverse complement strand
ACGGGCGGGAAAGGAATGGCGTGATCTACTTCTACAGGTTCACCACGCGCAGCGCCTTCGGGGAAACCACAACTGACCTTGAGGGAGAGGATGACCCCGTCATGGAATGGCTGAAGTATATCTGATGCCGGGAAGTACTCTCTCCACATCTTGCACTGTCAATTCAATGTAAACTAAAGCAGCGGTCCCACCAGCAGGGGCAGGAGCGCCGTGATATCCCCATATACGTTGACAAATTCGGCGTCCTCCCTCACTTTCTTCCATGAGATTGCCTCCTCAAGTTTCGCGCCGGATAGGGATCCGTCGTATTCCTGTGCAGTTGTTATATATACGGCATAATTTAGGCCATCCCGGAACTGATTCCACCATATTGTGTGGTGCTTTGAAATTCCGCCCCCCAGCATGAGCGCCCCGGTCTTCTTCGCCTCGAAGACTATGTCTGAAAGTTCATGCTCGTCCTGCAGGAGATTTATCCTGAAATCATGATGCTGCTCATAGAACGACCACAGCTGTGACCCGAATGACCCGTCTGTCATGCCGGGTACATACACCGGAACATTGTTCTTTGCGGCATTGTACAATATTGAATCGGGATTGTTCATTTTCAGGCCGAATTCCCTGATAATCTCGGCGCCTCCCCATTCCTTCTTTGTGGAGTAAGCCTTCTCCAGGAAGGGCTGGACCTGGGCCTCGATTATCTCGCCGTAGCTCTCATCCGGCACGAAGACATTGCCCAGCCTGTTTATCCCAAGATTCCTGAGCTCCCTGTCGCTGTAATCGAATGTGCCGCTGTAGTACTTCATGTAGGTTCGGGCTATGTCATGATCAAGAGTCCCATTTGTTGTGATGATCACATCAATGAAGCCTTTCCTCACAAGATCGTTGATTACTCCCCTTGTGCCTGTTGAAATTATGTCCGCCGGAAATGAAAGGAATGTGGTATTCTCTTCACTGAACATCTTCCTGAGAATCGTCATGGCAGTATGCAGCTTTGCCGATGTGAATCCACCTGATTCCCCAAACTGGTCCATTAATTCAGCCAATGTTGTTTTCGCATTTATCCTGAGGTCCCTGACAGGAGAAGTCAGGAGTTCCTTTCTATCCATAGGATGGTATCATGACCACGCTAAAATTATTACCGAAGTGATTGCCTGAAAACTAAAAAAAACTGCCAAATTGTCAGGAACTCCTTTGCCGGGAAACCATCAATCCCATTTTGGATTGGCCCATCAAGTAATTATCTGCGACTGTTCCATAACTAAACATTTATATCATCGAACTTTGTGTGGGTCGTGTGAACACGGAACAGACTGTCATAAAGGAGGCCAATACAGTTGGAGGGCTGCTTAAGGTGGTCATTCCAATTGCCCTTGGAATGTTTTTAGTTGGATTTGACGCGAACCTCTTCTTCTTCGGTGGAACATTCATCCTGAAGACCATAAAGGTGAACCAATTCCTCCTGGGAATTGCAGGTTCAGGTTTCGCCGCCGGAATAGCAATCTTCAGTGTTATAGGTGGATACATATTCGACAAGATTACCACAAGGAACGGCATAATAATCTCATTAACCATCATCTCGCTCTTCTCTGCCCTGACTGGATTTGTCTCAAACCAGTATGAGCTTGTGATTTATCGATTCCTGGTAGGATTCGGCACGGGAATGATCCAGCCTGAAATTATAGCATTCCTTGGGGACATAAGACCAGAGAGACGGCAAACGGTCATAGCCTCGGAGGGGATAGCTTTTGGTCTCGGGCTCTTCGTTGCCCCTTACATCTATGCGGCATATTCCACGGCTACTACATTTGATATTCCATTTATTATAGCTGGAATCAGCGGAGCTGCACTCATAGGCGTGGTCATTGCACTGGTTCCATCGAAATACAAGCTATACCAGAGACCGAAAAAAGGAATTCTGGAGGTTCTCAATACATCACTCATCGTGATATCTTTTTCATTCTTCTTTTTCGGAATAGCCTTCTTTGCTTTCCAGAGCTACTTCACGGCATATCTCACAGCATACGGTTTCAGTGAGGGAAACGCGTCCTTTGTCTTCTCATTCTTCGGACTTGCCCTTCTCATTGCAACTTTGCCGGCAGGTGTGCTGGGTGATGCCTTCAACAGGAAGATGGTTATTCTGGCAGCAAGCGTTGTAATGGCTGTGGCTTCCGTAGTACTATTTATCCACTCGCCAATTTTCGCTGTTGCTGCCCTGGGAACAATACTTTTCGGTGCAGGATATGGCATGTATGGAAATGTCAATGCGTTCGCACAGGATTCTGTTGAAGATGCATGGAGGGGATCCGCAGTGGGATTTATGTTCCTGATTTTCAACCTGGGCACAATCATAGGATCACCCCTGATGGGCATTGCTGTGAACGCTGTAGGGTATCATCTTGCAGGGATTTACGTCATACTGATCCCGCTTTTTACAAGCCTCGTTCTTGTGGGCATCACGCCAAACGTGAAACATGCTGTTGCCAGCAAGGAGACCGAAGCACTTGGAGAGGGTGAATAAACCTGGCTAAGGTCATTGAAGAAAGTGAGTTGAATGATTATGTGATTTCACTCCGCAGAAAATTTCATCAAAACGCTGAACTCAGCTTCAAGGAATTCCAGACGTCAAAAATGATAGCAAGAGAGCTGAGTGAGATGGGACTGAGACCCATGCCCATTGCTGGAACCGGGATATGCTGTGACATTAATGGCAAAACTCAGGGCAGGACCGTGGCCTTAAGGGCTGACATAGACGCACTCCCCCTTGAGGAAATGTCAGGAGACCAGTTTTCCTCAAAAAACAAAGGCGTGATGCATGCCTGTGGGCACGATGCTCATATAGCTATGCTGCTGGGTGTCGCCAGGAAACTTTCAGCTGATCCCTCATTTCCCGGCCGAGTGAGGCTCATGTTCCAGCCTGCAGAAGAATCGCCTCCCGGTGGAGCAATAGAGATGATAAGGGAAGGAGTTATGGAGAATGTTGACTTTGTGCTAGGCCAGCATGTTATTTCAACTCTCCCGGCCGGAACCATAGGCATTAACTTCGACTACGGAGCGGCCATATCAGATGAATTTTTCATCACCATAACTGGTCCAGGTGGCCACGGATCGAGACCCCATGAGACATCAGATGTGGTCTACATTACTTCACTGTTCATAGTTTCAGCCCAGGCACTCATTTCAAGGATGACTGATCAAACCCAGCCGGCGGTACTCACATTTGGTACCATAAAAGCCGGTGACAGATTCAACATAATAGCGTCAAAGTCGGAAATAAGCGGTACTGTGAGAACATACAGCAAGGAGATACGGGATAAGATAAGGGATGGACTTCGAGATATGCTTGCTTCGCTCTGCAACTTACATGGAGCCCAGTTTAGTTTCAATTATGAGGAAGGATACCCGGCATTGCTCAATGATCGGAGAGTTGCTGAGGTTGTGAATCAGGTTGCAGCCCAACTCGCTGGGAAGGATCATGTGGTATACCCACCACCAACAATGGGAGGAGAGGATTTTTCAAGATTCCTTGAGGTTGCCCCGGGCGCTTTTTTCAGGCTTGGAGTTGGTAACGTGGAAAAGGGGATAACCGCATCACAACACAGTCCCAGGTATAGAATAGATGAATCAGCCCTTTTGCTTGGTGTGAATGTTATGACTGAAACAGCCCTGAGACTGCTCCTTAACGGTATTCCTGATTAACTTCCTTTTTCCTGAGACATGAGATTCTTCCGGTATAGTAAATTCATCATCTGCAGGTAACAGCATTTGAATAGTGATTCCTCAGGGGCATGAAATCACTGAGAATTGCTGTTTTCAATGAAATCTGTCCGGCACATTTTCCCATGAATTTTGTATTCTGGTTATTTCACTGTTCGATATCATACGTCAAAAAGAACCCACAATTTTTCTTCCCAACTTTTTCTGTCGCAACGGAATTACTGATGAACCATGTCCTTTGGAATGATCAGACCATAAATGCATTAAAGTGACCTCGGTGATGATTTGTGGAAATTTTACCGCTGACACATACAGTGAAAATGTATATCTCAGCCGGCAATTCCCATGCACATGGAATATTCTATACCGGGAAATTCGGCTCTCATAATGATTGATGTGCAGCAGGCTTGGAACGATCCCTCATGGGGCAGGAGAAACAACCCGGACGCAGAGAATGTGATGTCTGATGCCCTTGAACTCTGGAGGGAAAACAGCTTGCCGGTTATACATGTCAGGCATGATTCAAGAAACCCTGAATCCCTGCTGAAGGCCGGAAAACCGGGATTTGAGTTCAAGCCTGAGGCTATGCCGGTTGATGGCGAGCCAGTCATAGTTAAGCATGTTAACAGCGGATTCATTGGCACGGATCTGGAGGAGCGCCTCAGGGCACAGGGAATTCACGACCTTTTCTTTGCCGGAATAACCACGGATCATTGCGTGAGCACCACTGTGAGGATGGCAGCCAACCTTGGATTCAATGTGTTTGTGATTGAGGACGCTTGCGTTACCTTTGACCGGAAAGATCTCAAGGGAAAGACCATCAAGGCAGAGGATGTCCAAAGCGTGAGCCTTGCCTCGCTTCACGGGGAGTTCGCCACCGTCCTGAGCTTCCAAGATCTTTCTGCAAGAACAAGAAGCTGATTCATCCAGCCGTGTCTTTATTTCACCATGCCATGGGCTGAGATGTAGGCCTGGTGATATTCCTCATTCTTCCTTTCAAGGTCGGACTGTATCTTCTCCCTCTGCTGCTCAGGAATGTACAGGTCTGCCATGCCGAAGAGCCCGTTCTCCTCCTTGAAGATATGCTGAAGGAGGGTCTTCGCAATGAGGCCCGACTTGTTCAGTATTTCCTCCGATGTCGCAGTGGTGTCCTCCGACTCAAATGATACTGATCTGTACAGTGTGCTGTAAAGAGATTTTATTGAGACGTGCTCACCCCTGATTATGCGGATGGGCTCCTCAAACTCCAGGTACTGCCTCAGGAGCGGGCTGAGGACAGGAATGAGTATCTCCTCTTCTAGCCTGAAATGAACAGAGATTGTATAGTCTAAATGCCCAACGAAATCCTCCAGTTTGACCTCGTTTGCAATGAAGCCTTCGGCGATGCCCACCGTGATCCTGTGCTGATTCCTCAGCATCTGTGTTGCGTCTGATCCCTTAAACTTTAGATTACCCAGCAGCGACATTTTACTGGAAATATACCGTTACAGGATATAAACTAATCCTGGCGCAGATCACGCGTTTGCCTAACAGGTCAGGTGATCAGTAGAAATACGGGCAGTGATTAATATTATGGTGAGAACATGGGAAAAGACTATATGGAATGGCTGGACTGGAAACCTGGCATCCTCAGGGCAATATTTGAGCTTGGAACGTATGGAAAGGTTAGCTGGAGTGACCTTAAGACAGATGTTGGAACCACAAAGGATTCCATCACAGAGTACCTTGTGAGCATGAACATTGCAGAATTCAGTCATGATGGAACACTCACGCTTTCTGAGTTCGGAAATGAGCTTTTCAGGAAGCTTCAGGACATAAACTACCTCTTCGAATCATATGTGGACATAAATGATGGAGGCGGAGACTGATCCGAGAAGCTCATTCGAACATGTACACAAATGATTCCGGCGAAAGGCCGATTATTTCGATGTAATTTTCCCTGCCGAACGAATCTATTATTGCCTCCGTTTCCCTTATGGCCGATTTTACTTCCCTGAGATCAAGCTCTTTCCACCATGGGAAAACAAGGCGATCCTCGCTCAGGTTGTGATCCCTCAGAAGCCGGAGGTACAGGGGGAACCGTTCATTGACCAGACCAGTATCCCCCTTCTCCTGCCATTTAGCGATATTCCCCGCAAGGGTGTCTATGAGCTTATGATCCGCCTTGATCTGCTCAATGGTCGAAATCATGTCCTTCCTGCCTTCAGGGAGCTTTTCCTCAATTGCAGGAAATACTATCTTTTCCTCTATTTCTATGTGCACTACCTTCAGGTATTTGTGGAAATCAGCAAGGCTCAGTTCCGAGCTGGGCGTGATGAACCTGCTTATATGCCTGATCGCCTCATGCTCAATCATGAGTACCTCTGCAACATCTGCCATGCCTATCAAATGCCATAAGGTACTTATTGAATATTAACAGTGTCCATAATAGAAGAGGGATGGATGGAAAGATAAAAAAAGATTATCTGGCAGATGCCGCTATTCTCTCAATTTCCTCTTTCTTGTTCACCGCGAAGGAGGAGGCGTCATTTCTGGCAGCGTTCATGATCTCATCAGCAAGGCAGTTGGCGATGGCCTTCTTGCTCTTGAATGATGCATTTGTGGCCCCTATTGCGATGTTCCTTAGGGCAACGTCAACCCTTCTGGATGGAGAAACATCCACGGCCTTTGGTACTGCTATTCCGCCATATTTGAGCCTGGTGACCTCTTCCCTTGGAGCTGCATTCTCTATTGCATTGATCAGGAGCTGTACCGGATTCTGCTTTGTCTTCTCGGCGATCATCTCGAAGGCTTCCTTCAGGACTCTGTAGGCGCTGTACTTCTTCCCGGTCCATTTCTCGGATCTCATTAGCTTGTTCAGGAGCCTCTCCACCGTGTTCACATTTCTCTTTCCCGCTGAATAGCTGGAAAATCTGCCACCGCTGTGGAGATTCACGTTGCTGGTGAGGTTTATGTATTTGGAGAGGCCCTCGTCATGAACCTGCACCTCATTTATTGCATATTCACCCAGAATTTTGAGGTCTACCATTATCTCACCGTCTTCTCCTTTCTTCCCTTCACAAGCTCGTGTAGCGATATTCCGTTGACCTTTGAAACTTTGTACCGGACCCCGGGGATATCCCCCTTACTTCTTCCCTGCCTTCCCCTTATGCCTTCCACAGTGACCTCATCGTGCTCGTCAATATAGTTTATGGCACCGTCACCTGGCGCAAAGGCCGTAATCTGCCTTCCGTTCTTTATGAGCTGAAGCTTCACGCACTTCCTTATTGCAGAGTTTGGCTGCTTTGCCTCAATCCCAATCTTTTCTATGACTATGCCTTTAGCTGAAGGGGCGCCCTCCAGCGGGTCGCTCTTCTTCTTGAGATGGAGCACTCTCCTCTTGAATTTGCTATCTGACCACTTGAATTTCTTTCTTACTGATTTTAACTTTCCACCAGCGTTTTCTCCGTTTGCCAATACATCACCCTGTGATTTTGTTTAACTTAATCGAGCAGGCATGGGATATGCTAAATTATATTTAACGGCTTTCATTGGTTTCATAGCGTTCCCTGGCATATGAAATTGCCATTCCAGTATGGGACCAAAACAAATGATGGCATAATTTGAACATATGTTGCTGTTGAGAAAAAACAAATAACCCAAATTCCTACTGGGATTTATGGAAAAATATGTCCACATATGGAATGTGCACTGCAGCAAGTGCGGAAAGGATTTCCAGCATATTTTCAGGGCAAGGGACATACTGAAGCCCCATGTCTTCAACGAACTTCTCATGAAATGCCCGTACTGCGGAAACACTTCCTTTGACACCGTATCTTCAGCAGGAAAACTCACAGAACAGGAGTGGAAGGAGGAACATCCCGAACTGGAGATCGACCAGCTTCCGGATTACTCCTATTCCGACACAGCGTGATAATTCTACCTGGTCTTAGAGACTATCCTTATTATGTCGGAATTGGCCAGGACGTGGTCTTTCCCTATAACCCGCCTTGTCCTGCAGTCAACAGCCCGGATGAAACCCTCGCCGATTTCAGTATGTATCTTGAAAGCAAGATCCAGCGCTGTGGATCCTGAAGGCATAAGCAGTGCATCCGGGAGCACGTTGCCCTTATTGTCCTCCCATGTGCTTTCATCAACAACCGGGAATACTATAACGTAGCCAAGTTTTTCCTGGACTATCATGCCCATTATCTGCGATATAAGGGTTATGCCGGGATCCTTGAAGAATTCCCGGATTCTGTCCAGTGCTGCGGACTGCTGCCTGCTCGCATTGCCCGTGATCTCGAAATCCCTTGGACCGCCCTTAATCATGCCGGATTTCAGTGCCTTCTCAAAGGCCAGCTCAAATTCTCCGGAAACAAGGTACAGCCCGGAATATTTCTGCAATAGTTCTTCTCTAGCATCCGGATCCATGTTATCGGCCTTGTTGGCAATGCGAAATACTGGCTTCATGAACTCAAATATGACTTCGGAGAACCGCATTGCATCTTCCTCAGTCCACAGCATGAACCTTGCAGGGAACGACCCCCTTGAGAAAATCAGTGAAACCTGCTTTTCTGTCAGGCCAAAGGATGCTATTTTCCTGTGGAGGGATCTGTCAGGCTTCTCGCCAGATGAATCCGCCTTCCTTGCAAACTTCTCCCAGTCCCTGTAGATCCTGTCAGCAAGCCATTGCTTTATCTCACCTTCTATGGTATCTATGTCTTCCCAGGGTTTCCTTCTGGCTGGAGTGGGTGTTCCATCCGGAGCTGTGAGCCCGGATCCGTCGATTATATGACAAAGTGCCTCGGAGTCCCGGAGATTGTCCAGGAACTCATTTCCCATGCCCTTTCCCTGGCTTGCGCCGGGAATCAGTCCGGGAACGTCTATGATCTCAATTGGCACATGACGTATGCCGTTTTCACAATATCCTTCACGCGGATTGCACTGCTTCCCGATTTCGGTATGGGGGCATTGAGTTTCAATGTAGGTTACTCCCACATTTGGCTTCAGTGTGGTGAACGGATAATTGGCAATATCAGCATGACTCCGTGTCATTGCCGAGAAAATTGTGGACTTCCCAACGTTTGGTTTCCCAACAAGGCCAATCTTTACTGTCATTTTTCAGGCATCTTCAGTGAAAATTTACAAGTACCCTTTTCATGTTGTATCCCTTGGGGCACTCTATCTTTTCCTCAACCTTCTTGATGGTGACCTTGGAGCCCTCCCTCATGTGGGTAAGATTGCAGGTCTCAATATGGGGGCACGTGAAATGATCACAATCCATGGACTTCATGGTCACTGATGACCCCTCCTGAAGCTTCCTTCCGGCCTGTAGATTGACATATTCGGGAAGTTCCTCAACCTCAATGGTGGAAACCTTATCCTGATCATATACAAAGCACGGGTTTTCCTTGTCCCTGACCTTTGTAATCCTGTACTTCCTGCCTGGTTCAAGGTTGAAGCACACGTTCTTTATCCTGCACTCAGCACAACCTACGAGGGGCCCAACAAACCTGAACTCCAGACCCTCCTTTGCAAGATCGATTCCTATTAATGAAATTTTAGCCATGATGCCGACACCGGTTTCAGATGATGCCCGTAATTTCGAGAGCCTTTTCCGCAGCATTGGTACTTATGTCCTTTTCGCCCAGAATGGTGTATCTCTCGGGCCTTATCCTGTGGGCGGTTGATAACGCCTTAATCACCACAGTGTCAGGTATGTTATAATCTTTAGCCCGGATGGAAAGTCCCATGCGTGAATACGCATTGGCAAGGACCTGCCATTCCCCTCCATGCAGAAACATTGAGACAACAGAGCCCATGGCACACTGTTCACCGTGAATGGATGCACCCGGATTTGACATTTCGAGCGCATGTGCAAGAAGATGTTCGCTGCCGCTGGCCGGACGGGAGTTTCCTGCGATTGCCATGGCAGTTCCGGAGGCCAGTATCTGTTTTGTCACAAGCCAGACTGATTCTTCCACTCCTTCCATGACCATGTGGCTCTTTTCAAGGAGTTCCCTCGCAGCATACTCAGAAATAGCTGCGGCACTTGAGCTGTACTCTTCGCCGTGCAGCCTGTTTGCAAGTTTCCAGTCCAGGAGGGCAGTGAGGTTCGATATCACATCTGCGGCTCCAGCCCTGAGGTACCTGAATGGTGCCTTGGACAGAATATATGTATCAGCTATGATGGCTATTGGCATGGAAGCTTCCTGAGATACCGTAAGCTTCTCATTCCTGATGGAGGCACGAGGAGATGCGATACCATCGTGGCTCGGCGACGTTGGAACGCTTACAAATGGAACACCCATGTCGAAGGCGGATTTCTTGGCAAGGTCTATCTTGGTCCCGCCACCTACTCCAACAATAAGACCTATGGAAAGATCCCTGGCTTCCTCTTCAATGTTCTTGAGGTTTGATATGTCAGCCTTGTCTGCCTTTATGACATGGACTGAATAGCCTGAATCCGTTAAAAGCGCTTCTATTTCCCTGCCGGCCAGGTTATACGTGATATTGCCTGTAACAACGAGAATGGAACCGGCTCTCATGTATCTGCCAACAACCGGAACTATGTTCGGCAGAACACCATGCCCCACGTATACGTCCCTGGGGAACTGCATGGTCTTGAATTTCTCGAATTCCATTTCGCATATCATCATGTCCGTGGATATAAATCTTAACCTTGTGGGATTTAACGTTTGCCGTCTGTAGTTCAGATTTTCCAGCTAAAGATTCACTTATTGCCGAATCTGTATACGCCAACCGCCATACTGCTATTGGAATATGATGCATAGGAATCCTCGGTGATGGCAATCACTCCTGCAAGTACTCCATTGAACCCATCAATCTCCCGCTTTATTATGTCCTCAAGTTTTTCAGTCCCAATCTGATGATAGATGCTGTAGCAGAGGTTTCTTTTCATTATTTCCTCTCCAATGCCTGTAGCCACAACCGCCCCCTTTTCACCGGCGAATAATCCTGCACCCGGAATTGGAGAATCCCCCACCCTGCCCCGCATCATGGGAGAAGACCCCCCAGTGGAAACT
>JAKAQT010000045.1 GCA_021819605.1 Thermoplasmata archaeon | reverse complement strand
AATTTGGCAGCCAGAAATACAAAACCTTTATTTCAGTTTATAAATCCCCTGAAAAAAGAGGCAAAATAATGGAAAGAAACATTGCAGTCGAAGGCATCATACAGACACCAACAGCAAAGAGAGAAGTTGAGATTGTTGAAAGGAAGGGAATCGGGCATCCGGACAGCGTTTCTGACGGAATTGCCGAATCCGTAAGCAGGGCACTGAGCAGGTATTACCTCAAGGAATATGGCAAGATTCTGCACCACAATACGGACCAGGTTGAGGTTGTTGGGGGACAGTCTGCTCCACAGTTCGGCGGCGGAAAGGTCCTGGAACCCACTTACATACTTCTCAGCGGCAGGGCAACAACCAAGGTTGGAAATGACAGGATACCATTCAAGTCAATAGCAATAAAGGCGACCAGGGAATTCCTGAATTCAAACTTCAAGCATCTGGACCTGGATTCTGATGTCATGATCGACTGCAGGATTGGGCATGGTTCAGTTGACCTTACTGAAATATATGATACATCAAAGCTGAGAGCAAACGACACCTCATTTGGAGTGGGTTTTGCGCCATACACCGACACAGAGAGGCTTGTTTACGAGACTGAGAGATACCTGAACGGGCCGGCACTGAAGGCAAAGCTGCCTGCCATAGGCTATGACATAAAGGTCATGGGTTTTAGGCAGGGCGGAACCATAAACCTGACAGTTGCAGCAGCTTATGTGGACAAGTTCGTAAAGGATGATCCTGAGTACTTTTCAGTCAAGAGTGAGCTGAAAGAACTCATAGCCAAGAATGCAGCCAAGGTCACCAGTGAACCGGTAAAGATATTTGTGAACACAGCTGACGACGAGAATGGAAAGGGCACAGGGCACTACCTCACGGTTACAGGAATGTCAATGGAAAACGGGGATGACGGCTCTGTTGGAAGGGGAAACAGGGTTTCCGGACTCATAACTCCATACAGGCCAATGAGCATGGAAGCAGCAGCAGGCAAGAACCCCGTCACACACGTTGGCAAGCTGTATAATGTGCTGTCCAACATGATTGCCCAGGACATTGTGAAGGAACATCCCGGGGATGTTCAGGAGGTTCATGTCAGGATTGTGTCGCAGATAGGAAGGCGCATAGATGATCCGCATGTTGCAAGCATCCAGGTCATATACGCAGACAACGCGGACCAGTCCAAGATCAAGAACAACATAAGGAACCTGGCTGACGATCGCCTTGCCAACATAGGGAACCTGACCAACCTCTTCGTTGAGGGAAAAGTCTCGGTTTTCTAGAGTATTTTCCACATTGTGTAGGCATCAGACGAATCGCTGTAGTAGGCCTTCAGTCTTGATGTCACAACAAACCCTAATTTTCTGTAAAAATTTATTGCATTATCATTATCCGTTCTAACTTCCAGTTTTACGCTCATGAAGTTGTTTCTGCTGCACAACGCAAGGAAGGACTGCATGAGGGACCCGCCTATACCCATGTTCCTGAACTGCTGGTCAACAGCCAGTATGAGGACCCTTGCTTCTGTGGGTGAAAATCTTGATCCGATTATGAATCCCTGTATCTCGCGCCCCATGGTGTATACAAGGAAAGCTTGCGGCCACTCATCATACAGATCCATTATGAGCGCCTCTGAGTAGTATTCGGAGAGAGAGGCTGAGGCAATCTCAAGAATCCTGTCCAGATCTCTTCCGTCGAACTGTCTTATGGTTCCATAATCGGCATTCGTGATTGCCATCTGTATGGATCAGTGCTAATTGGATTTCTACTTTTCTCCTGTAAGGAGACTGTGATTTCATGAAATCATGCCGGCGCAGTGCCAGCAGGTGACGTTGAATCGGAGAATTATGATGGAGAAATTGAATAGTGCTTTCAGCCGGGAAGAATGCTGAATCAGCTGTTACCCCGAATCTGCATATTCTTGATTTTCCTTACCTGTCTGTTGTACGCATCTGCAATTTCAGAAAGCCCTATGGTTCCGAGGACTGTCTCTCCATCAGTGGGCGACACAACAACCAGCTTTCCTGTGGTGCTTTTTATGAGCGTGTCCAGTGCCACATGGATATTCTCACTGCTTGAAATGGTGAGGGGATTCCTGTTCATGACCTCCTCAACCTTCATTGATTTCAGATCTGAATCCGGATTTATATTTTCAAGCGAAATAGTGCCCTGAAGATTCCTGGCAAGTTCAACCACAACCATCTTGGTTTTTGTCGTTCTTAAAAGATTCAATGCTACGCTGAGATCATCATCCGGAGAAACCCATGGGTAGTTCCTCTGCATTGCATCCTCAACAAGCACCTCATCCATGACGGGTTTCTCATATTCAAGGGCATGTGCTGGAGAAGCTGATCGGTCCTTGACCTGAGCGCTGTAAATGGAGTATTTGGGGCCAGATACGAAGTACGAGACAGTGGTGGCCAGCATCAGTGGGAGGAACAGCGCAAATCCTCCAGTCATCTCAGTGCCCATGATTAGTATTGATATGGGTGCCTTTGCTATGCCTCCAAAAAATGAAATCATGGCCACTATGGTAATCTCCACCACGTTGAGAAACGGAAAGAAAGGATGCACAACAATGCCAATGGCAGCACCAAGGAACGCCCCAGTAACGATCCCGGGGGCAAAAACTCCTCCCGAGCCGCCGGATCCAATGGTCAGTGAAGTTGCCAGTATCTTCAGAAAGAAGAGAACCAGGAGTATCCAGAGTGGAAGAAGTTCAAGGTTCTGGAAGAAAATCTGCTGCACCCACCCATACCCAAGGCCAAGTATCTGAGGAAACCAGATGGCTATTATGCCAACGAGCAACGCACCCAGTGCAGGCCTGAGCATTTTCGGGAATCGCCCCATCTTCCTGAAGAGCCCCTGTATGCCGTAGAAAGCCTTAACATAGAGTATGCCGCCAAGTCCGGCTATGATGCCCACGCCAAGATAAACAATGAGGGACTCAGGATGGGAAAATCCCAGAAGAACCGAAGAATCAGGGATGGTGAACAGCGGCTTGTAGTCAAATAGAAATCCAAATATTGAGTAGCCAACAATTGAAGCTACAATGGAAGGTATCAGCGCCTCAACTTCGAAGTCCTGGCGGTACAGTATTTCTGTGCTGAGAAGCGCACCTCCAAGGGGAGCCATGAATATGCTGCCGATTCCTGCACCTATGCCAGCAGCCATGGCTATCCTTCTGTCATGGTCGCTCATTTTGAATGCATCTGCAACGAAGGATCCAAATCCGGCAGCTATCTGGGCAGTTGGCCCTTCCCTGCCTGCACTTCCGCCTGAGCCAATAGTCACGGCGGATGCAACAAGCTTCACAAAGGGGATCCTCCTGCGGATCTTTCCATTATTATTATGGAATGCACTTATGGCAGCATCGGTGCCATGCCCTTCCGCCTCCGGGGCAAACCTGTAGACTATGAAACCTGAGATGAGCCCTCCCAGAACCGTGGAAACCGGTATAAGAAATGCCCTGTATTTCCCAAAAGTGTAGTCAGGCAAACCACCGGAAGATCCAGTTGCAGGCGGATTGAATCCGGTTATGCCGAAAAGCATGTAATGTGTTACGAGCTTTATGCTCTCATAAAGCGCTATGCTCCCAAGGCCGGCAATGATTCCGATGAGGGTGCCAATGAACACCCATTTTCCAACGGATCCGCGGTTAACCATTGATACAACGGCATTCCAAGCTCTCTGTACAACGTTAAACCGCTTCATTACTTCTGAATAATTAAGAAATACAAAATATATGGGGTATGATCTTATGGAACATGTCTCCTTAAATGCATTTATCGCAGGCCAGTCCGGAAAGAGAAATGGTGAATGTGAATGGAGCTTCCCGGCCTGAAAAATTCCCAGGCTATAACCAAAGAAAATTCACCTTTCACCGGCAGTGCCTCGTCATGCATTCCGAATGCCTTTCCATGTACTGCATAATTTCTGGCACTCCCCTTAGATTGTTCATCAGTGGTTAATTCAAAAATCAACTTTCATGCCAGAAATGATGCGAGGTGACCTGATGGCCGTAGCACACGGCATTCCCGGATAGGGTTTCAGTGCAAGCGGCCGTTGAAGAATGCTGCAGCATCTGCCGCAGGATTCCTGGAAAGCTTCATTTCCGGTATATATTTCTTGAAATATGTTGCCCGCTGGTCAAGTATAACCGCAACCCCCGTGTCGCTTTCGCTCCTGATGAGTCTTCCTATGGCTTGCCTCATCTTTATTACAACAGGAAAAGTCACGGCGTATTCCCACCCCTTCCCGTATACGGACTGATAATAGGAATAAAGCGCCTTCTGCCTGGCACCGGGCCTTGGATAAGGAATCCCGGCCAGGATAACCACCTGCAGTTCATTGCCCGGAAAATTTATACCCTCTGACAGGCGTCCTCCCATTACTGCAAGCATGGGAAGATTTTCCCTCCTGAATCTGTTCAGCATGGACATGAGATCGCCCTGGCTCTTGGCCTTTGTCTCAGCCATGTATTCAATGTCAAAACCAATGTCGGTTATCCTGTTCATGACGTTATAGGATGTGAAAAAAATTAGTGCCTTTTTTCCTGTGGATCTCACGATATCCTGTATCTGGTTGCGCATGTTCAGCGCTTCCCTGTCATCGAAGGTATCATACTTGGTCGAAATTCCGTCATAATAAAGCACTAGCTTGTTATCTTCCGGAAATATGGAAGAAACTTTCCTGGTGGCAATTTCTGTGAATCCGGTTATATTCTTGTATATCTGGAATGGTTCAAGTGTTCCCGACATGTGAATTGTCCGTGACATCCTGAGGCCCTGGAGAATTCCGGTTGGCTCAAGGCAGAAAGCTTCCACTGTGCCGTTGTTTTCGGAGTTCAGTATGGCCACGTAACCCTCTTCCTCGCTTGCTTTCCAGGAGAGTATCCTGGATGCCAGGCTCAGTACATGTGACCTTGGGATTCTGCCCATATCCTCCTTGCGCGTGGTGATGTTGTCGCCGAAGATATGGAACAGGGCAGCATACGACCAGAACTGATCCATCTTTATGCCTGCCCCTATTGATGAATATTCAACCAGATCCGCAAACCGGATACGCACTTCATCCTGCCCCTTCAGCATATCCCTGGACAGGTCCAGAATGCCGTTTCGTAGCGTTTCACAGAAGTCAGTGGCCCTGAATCTCTCCTGAAGTTCTGCGTCCCCGAATTCCAGTGCTTCTTTCTCAGCAAGGTTGATGCTGTTGATGGAGATGGTGAAGGATGAGACCTCTCTGGCAAGATCAGGAAGATTGTGTGCCTCATCCAGAACTATCACGAGATCTTCTCTTGCCACCCCCCATCTTGATAAGAAGCGCTCCGCAACATCCGGATTCAGGAAGAAAGCATAGGGGGCTATCGCAACGTCTGCCTTTGAGGCCGCCTGTTTCAGGGATTCATAGGGGCATATCTCTGATTCCAGCCCGTACATCAGGAATTCCTCGGCTGTGGGAATTTCCGAGAATATCTTGTCCATGTTTTCCTTTGAGTTCACCCGTGAATTGAAGAAACGGCATGCATTCTGGTCCCCTTCACGGACCTTTTTCTTCCTGCCGTTGCAGAATCTCGAGAGTGAATCCGATGAGAAGCTGTCTCCCTGCTCAATCTCCTGGTAGAGGGGGCAGAGGTTATGCCTTCCCTGAATGGGCACGGCCTTGAGGCCGAGTTCCGGGGCAAGTATCCTGAGCTCCTTTATGACCTGCTCCTGCTGCGAGTTTGTTCTTGTGAGATAAAGTATCTTCTTTCCCGAATCCCTGGCATAGGTTATGGCAGCAACCAGTCCCGTCAGGGTTTTGCCTGATCCAGTTGGCGCCTCAATGGCAGCGCCGCCCCTTGTTTTCAGTGAGTCGACAATGAACTCAACAAGGTTCTTCTGGTAATCCCGGAGTTCATAGGCAGCTTTCAACACATCACTACTGAATCAGTTCATCTTGGCGGATATTTCCTTTTTTCTTTCGTCCAGCAGGGAAGGATCGGGCAGGAGCTTTTCCGCATCTTCAATGCATTTCATGGCAGACCTGAAATCTCCCATCTTCTCGTAGGCTTCAGACTTGGCGAGATGGTACTGATAATTGTCAGGGACTATCTTTATTGCGGCATCCAGATCGGCTATGGCATCCTTGTACCTCCCCATTGACAGGAGCACTTCATGCCTCCGGTAAATGAATATCTGGTCTGTTGTGTTTAGCTTGACCGCCTTGTTGAAATCATTCAGGGCCTCATCAGGCTTCTTCAATTTCCAGTAAACATTCCCCCTGTTGTAATAATAGTCAGGAATATCGCCTTCTATTGATATTGCTTTGTTGAATGACTCAAGTGCCTTATCCAGCTGCCCTGCGTCTTCATAGGCTGCACCTATGGCGTTGTAGTAGTCGGAATGTTCCGGGTCCAGATCTATGCTTTTCCTATAGTCTTTTATTGCCTGATCCAGCATTTTCATGGAATAATATGCCAATCCGCGATTGAAGTAGAAATCCGGCTCATTCTCTATGAGCTTTATTGCCTTGGTGAACTCCTTTATGGCATCAGGGTACCTTTTCAGGTTGAAGTAGGAAATGCCTCTCTCGTTATAGTCGTCTGCTTGTTCCGATTTACCGGATGGTTTCAAAATATCTGACACAGTTCCCTCAGAAGGTTTGGATATATTAATGTTGACCGATTCCAAAACATACAAAGTGCCTCAGAACAGCCTTCCGGTAGA
This sequence comes from Thermoplasmata archaeon, assembly GCA_021819605.1. GTDB lineage: Archaea > Thermoplasmatota > Thermoplasmata > Thermoplasmatales > Thermoplasmataceae > UBA509. Next base: position 4,111 of record JAKAQT010000045.1, on the reverse strand, counting down.
GTGGCGGGAGATAAGCCTCCTGTAAGTTTCCCAGTGCACACGTACTATGCCCGTTAAATCAGCGTTGTTGACGACGCTTCTTTCCAGGAACGCCACAGTCCTGGGATCTGAGGGGTATCCGGATCCAAAGTCACCATAAATCAGCTTCAGCTTCTCTATTTCAGAATCCCGCACAACCTTGGCTATTATGGATGCAGCGGATACCACCGGGAAAAGCGTATCAGCCTTGTGTTTGCAGAGGACATTTTTTCCGGTCAGGGAGGAAAGCCTGGCCGTGAGCCGATCCTCATTCACGTCGAAGGAATCCACGTAATGTGTGCCAGTGCAATCCGACTGCGCAATGAGGGAGACATAGGCCTCCTCCTCAATCTGGTTAAGGGTCATGGTTTCCATCTTCCTGTTTATCTCCTGCACCCCTATTATTATGAATGAGTACCGTGATGTTGATTCCCTTATCCGCTGGAATATCCTTTCCCTGGATGCCGGGGACAGTGTTTTGGAATCCCTGGCTCCAATCTCCCTCATTGCAGTATTTGTTGCGCAGAGCATAGCCACAACCATTGGCCCGATAACTGGACCTCTCCCGGCCTCGTCCAGACCGCATTCCCTGTGTTCGCTTCTCACGGGTTTCTCCATTGTAGGGCATAACCCGACAAAGCGTTAAATTTTATGTGAACTTAACATCACAGTCCATTGAGATGAATACATCGGATTACGATACGGCATTCAGGAGCATGAGGGATCGAGTGGATACAGAGTTGAAAGCGTATTTCGACTCAATGGAGGGAATGAAGAGCGATCCTGTATGTGTTACGGTCACATCAATGATCAGGGATTTCACAATGAACGGAGGAAAGAGGATCAGGCCAATACTTGTTGTTCTGGGCCATGACCTCTTTGCCCCCCACGATGAGAGAGTCTACAGGGCTGCTATTTCCATCGAGCTCACACAGACATATCTCCTGATTCATGATGACATTATGGATCAGAGCGAAACAAGGCGGGGCAAACCAAGCCTGCATGCAGCAGCAAGAGCCCAGGTCACGGGCGTTGTCAGCGATCCCAGGCGCATATCCGAGAACATAGCAATCGTTGCAGGTGATCTTGCAGATTCTTACGCACATCAGGCTCTGCTGGGTTGTGGCCTCCCTCCCAACGAAACAATGGCGGCCAACATGGAACTTTCCAGGATAATAGAGATGACCGGATATGGGCAGCTCATAGACATCAGCTCATCATACAACCCGGATTTTTCACAGAAGGACCTTCTGCGGCTCCACATGCTGAAAACAGCAAAATATACCATCGAGGGTCCCCTCAGGATGGGCGCGCTTCTGAGCGGAACAGCCCAGAACATACTTCCTCTCAGCTATTACGGCACACTTCTGGGAACTGCCTTCCAGCTACATGACGATATACTGGGACTATTCGGCGATGAAAAGAAAACCGGCAAATCAATCAAGAGCGACGTCAACGAGGGAAAGAAGACACTGCTGATACTCAAGGCCATGGAGCGTTCTGGAAGTGAGGATGCGGATTTTATAAGGAAATGTATAGGCTCCGGAAACGTTTCAGATGAGGATTTCGATAGGTTGAGAAAAATTGTCATGGATACAGGCTCCTATGAATATTCAAGAAACCTCATGACTAAACTCATAGAGAAGAGCAAGGAATACCTGGCGCAGGTACAGGGCAACAAAGAAGTCAAGGATTTCCTCGCCTGGTTTGCGCACTATATAATTGATCGGACGAGCTAATACCTTGGCCGATGTTTTTCATACATCTCCTTAAGGGCACTTTCGTCAATGTGAGTATATATCTCCGTGGTGTTGAGGCTGGCATGCCCCAGAAGTTGCTGTATGAACCTTATATCCCCGCCATTCCTGAGTATGGCGGTGGCAAATGTATGCCTCAGGACGTGTGGGGTGACCTTCTTCTGAATTCCTGCACTTTGGGCTGCATTTCTTATGATTCGTTCGATGGTAGAAGTGTCAAACCTATTTCCCCTGCGGCTGACCAGAAGCGATGGCGTATTAATGTCAAGGATATTCCTGGATTTCAGATATTCCCTCGTGAGGGAAGCGGTTGTATCGGGAAGCAGCACTATCCTGTCCCTGTCCCCCTTTCCGGATTTTACGTGCATGATGCCTTCATCGAGGTCGATGTCCTCAACGTTCAGGTGGCAGAGTTCCCCAACCCTGATGCCGGTATTTGCAAGGATTGATACAATGAGCTTTGTTTTAAGCTCCTGGTTTTCATCGTTCAGCATCAGTCCCATCTCTCTTTCTGTGAGGTAGTTCGGTACCTTCTTCGATCTCTTTGGCGACGTGAGATTCCTTGGTTCGGGTACGTCCATGACCTTGAAAAAATGCTTTATTGCCTTAATTGCAAGATACTGGCTGTTCTTTGAGTATTTTTTGCCGGTGGCAAGGTAGTTCTTGAAGTTTTCAACATCCACGGCGGTGCACTGCGAGATACTTTTGCCAATAAAGTCAATGAAGATTGTGGCCAGAAATGTGTATTCCTTTACTGTGTAAGGACTCTTCCTTTCCCCTATCATTATGGAACGGAACCGGTCCACTTCACTGCCCTTCTGTTGCAATGACCGCACAAATGCAATCTGTATAAAAACTTGCTGAGGAAGTACGACGGCTGAAAGATAATGCTTGCAGGCATCACGACGGATTATGGCTGGCAGTGTCCAGCAGGAACATAGAAGCGGTTCGCAGATTTAATTTCTAGAGATACAGGAGGCGAATTGAAAAAAACGTGAAAATTACGCAAATTCTCTAGAGCATTGACATTGCTGCGCGGAATTGTTTACCGCACAGTCACACTGGTGCTAGCTATTCAGAGGTCACCTGCCACAAACATGTTATATCTTGATTTCAGTTTATCAATCATGAAAGCAGTTTTTGTTGGACCAGAGTTCGGAAATTCCGCAGTGAGGATAGAGGAGACCGGGATAACTGAACCCGGCAGGGAAGATGTGCTGGTGAAAGTGATTGCTGCAGGCCTCAATCCATTGGACTACAACCTCATAAATGGCAATATTGTGTACAATCTAAAGCCTGTTCCCCATATTCCAGGATCTGAAGTGATAGGTATTGTTGAGAGGGATTCCAGATCATTCAAGAAGGGGCAACGTGTGCTGGTTTACAACAGGGTTTTCGACGGTACATGCGAAATGTGCAGAACCCACAGGGAACACCTGTGCACAAATGGAGGCATTTGGGGAGTTGTAACAAACGGCGGGTACTCGGAGTATGTTACCGTCCCCGAGAAGAATGCAATTTTAGTCCCTGACAGCATAGACAACGATACCGCAGTGAGCATCCCAATCGGTGCCCTTACTGCTTACCGGGCACTCAAGAGAGCCGGGGCATCGGCCGGGAAGAAGCTGCTGGTATACGGTGCTTCAGGAAATACAGGGATACTTGCCATACAGTTTGCCAGTATCATGGGAATGGACGTTTATGGGGTATCTCGGAAAGAATGGATCAGAGGATACGGCTGCACCGAAGTCTTTGGGGACGGCAAGGTTCCGGACCAGTTCAGGGCAGATATTGTAATGAATTCTGTTGGATCACTGTTCTGGGATGATGCAGTGAAGCACATTCAGACAGGAGGGACACTGGTCTCCTTCGGGGTTCTCACAGGCAGGGAGGCCAAATTGGACATAGCTTCTCTTTACACAAGAGAAGTAAGCATTATTGGATCAACCGGCGGCGACCTGAAAGATCTGACAGAAACTATGGAAATAATGAAGACGCACAGGATCAGGGTGCCGGTAGCGAAGAGATTCGCATTCAATGATATTGGTGCAGCTCTGGAGGAATATTCCAGGATAAGGGACGGCAGGATAATAATTGAGTTTGCATAATTAATCCCGCTTCAGGTTTTTCAATATTCCAATTCTTTCCTGGATGTTTCCGGAAAAAATGTAGGAAGCTGAAACAAGGATATCTGCCCCGGCATCGGCGCATAACTTTCCAGTTTTATCGTTGATTCCACCGTCCACCTCTATCTCTGTATCCAGCCCGTTCCTGTCTATATATGATCTTGCCTCCCTGATTTTGTCAACCATACTGCCAATAAATTTCTGGCCAGA
>JAKAQT010000044.1 GCA_021819605.1 Thermoplasmata archaeon | reverse complement strand
CCTTGCGATATGCAATGTCTTCATGCGCCAGTAATCCATTGAGACACTGTCCACCTTTATGGCTATTTCAGGGTTGACGTTGAAGTAGGTCTTTCCTTCATTCTGGTAGGTGCTGACCCTCCCCATAACAAGAACCTGGTCATTTATTTCCAGGGCATCCACCATGGCCTTTGCCTGCATCCCGAATTCGCTGTTGAATGCAGAAATGTAAAAGTTTCCTGTACCATCGGTCACTGTAACACGCGTCATTGATTCATCCGCGTTCTTCTGGGACACCAGTCCGCAGAAAAGAACCCTTCTGACCCTGGTCCCAAGCGGTGTTATGACATAGGGCTTTGCCCTCTCCTCGTCCGGCCTTTCCTCGAGCTCCCTGGAATCCCTCAGTTCCCGGCCAAAGATCCAGTTGGTGAATTCACGCTTCCTTGCCATCACTGGAAATCAGCCCCCATTCTTGCCTCAAGCTTCTTCATGAAATCTGTGTCCACGTAATTCAGCGACGATATGCGCACTGATGTTCCAGACTGATTCCTGGTGACGTCACCCTCTATGACAACTGCCCTGCCCAGAAGTTTCTCCTGAAGCCTTGATGACACAAGCCTGCGCGATATTGTCTTATTTTCAGGTGCATATTCCTCCAGGGTGAATCCCAGATGGCTCAGCAATGCAGCTTTGCCGCCGGTGCACTGTATGCTTCCGGTGCCGTCATCAAGCGTGAAGTATGCGAACAGATCATACGCCACCGAAGCTTCCGGATGATCCGGGCAGTGAATGTCGTCAAGCCTGCTGTTGCAGACCGAGCATCTCATCACAAGGCCGCTCTTTGGGCCCAGGCTTACAATGAAACCGTTTACTGTAACCCCGCCAAGAGGGGAACTAATATCATGTATGTCGTAGAGCCTCTCCCCAACCTGGAATGATGGCTTTATTTCTGTGACCTCAGTCCTGCTTCCCACTGTGATACGAAGCCGGCCGTTGTATTCAGAAACCTTTGCACCCTCCATTCTGATGAAGCTTCCCTCCTTCAGTGGCTTCTCGAATGACGATATCCGTACCTTTCCGGTGTCGTCATCAAGATCGCCATAATACATCATGGTCTTCTTCCCGTCACGCTCCAGTTCCTTTTCCCTTACGTTGGAAACTCGGCCTTCCACTGTTACATATGGCTGTGCTGTGGAAAGGTCCTTTATCTTCAACTGGGAATAGCTCCTCCTGACATCCATGCTTTCACCCGGATGCATTATGACCTCGGACCCAGCATCAATATAAACCCTGTTTATTCCTTTGTATTCCCTGACGGATGCTTTCTTTATCTCCACAACGTCGCCTATCCTCACTGTTTGCGGGAATATCCATGCAGTGAACGATATTGTTCCGGTATCGTCCCCAAGTATTCCATAATAATACACGGATTCGCCACGTTCATTCTTCAATTCTTTCCGCTGCAGAGATACGATGCTCGCCAGGATGTTCACATTCTGTGTGCTTGGGGTCAGTTCGGATATCTTCAGTCTCTTAACCTGGTCGCTCATGCGTACATTCCACTCTGGTTCTTGCTTTCTGTCTGTCCAATTAGCTTGTTGAGAAGTATTTCAGCATCTTCCTTGTTCAATCCAACCTTTGCCACCAGATAATTCTCTATATCGTCCCTGCTTTTTCCCTGATTTATCATGTCCTGCACCATCATAACCATGCGCTGGGTGACCTCAGCCTGGAACTGCTCCTCAAGCTTAAGCGCCCGTATCATCAGGTATATTGATGAAAGCAGAGTGTTTAATCCCTCATTGAGTTCCGCCTTGGTCAGGCCCTCGAGCTCGAGATCAACACGGGATACTACTTCTTCATTCATTCCGTCAAGCATGAACTTGACCAGGTCAATTTGCCTGTTCAGGAGAAGCAAAGTCCTGTATATGGCAAGCCTGGGCTGGTTCTCCAGCACGGCAGTCTCAATGCCTGTCCGGAAGAATATCTTAACTGTCTTCTCCTCAAATGAGAGGAACAATGAAAATGGCACCTTGTCGCTTTCCAGAACCAGGAATTTGTCAAGGTCCCTCACCTTCCATGGAATGTCAACAAGATTTGTTGAGGTCTCATCCCCGCCGGCAAGCCACTGTATTACCTGCCCCTTATCCACTGATGTCATTGGACAAACATAGCTCCTATTCATATATTATTTTTCACAACTTTTATGGAATTGACACAGGGGAGTCTACGGCAAAACGTCAGGCCTGTTGCAGTTGATCATTAATAGCATCAGGAAATACCGAAACGAAGCATGTCATCCACCGGTAACAGGACTGGTATAGGCGCTATCCTAACAGCCCGGCTATTCTATTCCGTAAACTGGTACAACGTTTCTCCCGCTCTGGTGCCCATAGGCCATGCATACGGAATATCACTTGCTGAAACTTCCCTTTCCCTGTCACTTTTTCTTGTTGGAGCTGGAATTTTCCAGGTTCCCGCCGGCATAGTGGCATCAAGGATTGGTGCAAGGAAGACAGCACTCATGGGGCTCTACCTGATGTCAGTGGCCGCCATACTCACGTCAGTTTCGCCTTCATTTGAGGTGCTTCTTGCACTCAGATTTGCTGTAGGCGTGGGGGCTGCCATGTTCTTCAGCACTGCCATTGCCCTGCTGAATGATCTTGCAACCGGCAGCCTGACGTCTGTCATAGGATACTACAATGCATCTTTCAACCTTGGAGCAGGCATCGGGATCATAGCATTCACGCCCGTTGTGTCACTGCTTGGGTGGAGGTACGACTTCCTGATATCGGGTTCACTGGAACTTGCATCTGCAATTCTGCTGAACATCCTCATCAGGGAAACTGGCGTATACCCGGAGTTTGACTTCTCAGGCCTGAGAAAAAGGCTGATGAACAGGCAGATCTGGATCATAGGCATCGGTCTTGTGGGGCTCTGGTCACTGAATTATACCCTGCCGGAATATTTCAAGGCATTTGCATCCTCAGTGGGAATTGGCTCATTTGCGGCAGGTGTAATGGGAGGGCTTGTTCCCATGGCAGGTGTTGTTGGGGGCACCGTAGCGGGAATGTTCAGGCGGTATAATCCAATAAAACTCTCCATCCTTTTGGTAATAGCAGTGGGCATTTCTGTTGCGCTCATGGGAACTGCCAGCCATGCGGAATACTGGGGGATTGTTGTGGAGGTGGGCATAATTGCCACGGTCATCATATCGCTGGAATACGCCATTGTTGCGTCCATTGAAAAATCCAGCAGGTATATGTCACTGAATATAGGGCTGATCAATTCAATTCAGATAGGTATCGGATCAGTAATCCCACTAATATTCGGCATCATAGTCCAGGGCTCGGCTGGATCCTACACATATGCCTGGCTGTTCCTCGGGCTTTTTTCCATCTCAACACTGGTCTTTCTTGTAGGGCTTGGAAGGAATACCCGGATTGCACTGGCCTGAATCAAATCTTCTGGCATATGGCGGAAGAGAACCTGCCGGATGAGATAAAACATATCGGTGCCGCATTGTCAACCACCAACGACTAAAGCACGTTGGCTTGCACTTCCAGATTTGCTGGCATGGCAACCCTTCTCAGGAACGGAGCGCAATAGGCCAGCTGACTTCGGGGAGCAACCCTTACCAGTCATGTCGCAGGATGGCATGGCCCTCACCACTCAGGCAGAGGCGTATGCTGTACAGCCCTCGGTGTCACCACCGAATCCCTCAGGCAACCTCAGGCTTAACCCATGCAAGCCAGGAGGTTTTCCGGAAATGCATCTCACAACTTCACATAAAAGTGTCGCAATTCCTCCCACATCTGAGGAAGTGGGCTTCCTTGCGACTGGAGATCGTGATAAATATGCCATTCGCAGCGCAATAAATGCCTGCCGGTCATCTCTCATTTCCCATTTATCCTGGAGGCCATGGCCCGGCAGAGATTCCGTTTCTATTAATCAGGCATTTTGCCAAAGAAACGGCCGTATTAATGGAAATTAAGAAATGCGATGCTTCACTTGAGCATTAATGGATGTCAGCGATGAACTGGGATACCTCTGCAGGATTGTGGATGGCTCAGAGATCCCCACTGGATTGACAAATGGAGGTTTCTCGGCTTTTGCATCAAAGGTTCTGGGGATGCCGGAGGAAAGCATATTGGAATCCATAAAAACAGCCGGCATAATTTCAGATTCAGGGCCTGAAGCCCCATTTCGGCCCCTTGGAGTCTTCAGTTTCAATCCTGAACCGGAAACACTGGAAAAAATGATTTCCCGCATGTTGAATATAATAACGGGAGATAATCTTGCCAGGAATTTCCTAATCCTTTTCATGGCACGTTACAGGTTTTCTGCCGCTCTCCTGGAGACCATTATTGAAACTCATGGCTCCATGCTCAGGATTACATCGGAAAATTGTGCCTACGCCGTCATGACTTCAGATTTTTTTCTGCAGGCGGAAGCGGTTAACAGGTGGGCAATCCAGCAGGAGACTGCCTTGAGATCAGCCAGTCCTGTCAGCATGAACCAGTTGCTTTCAATGGACTGGTTCCTGAGCATCATCAAGGTTCTCAGGGATGAGGATTCCGGTTCATTTCATGGCAATATTGGGACCATAATCGAATCCATGGATGAAAACTCCCTTGATGTGCTTATTTCCGCAATATCCAGTGGCATTCTGCCAACACTGGCCACACAGAATAAAGTCCTGTACACTGATGAACAGATACGCCAGGCATTCCTAGAGCGAACCATAAGGCATAATGAAGCCAGAAGACTCAAGAGATTCTACTACTGGCTTGGCATAGCCAATGATCTTTCCCTTGGACTTGAGTTTGTAATAGGCAGTGTCGAGTTTTTCCCCAGCAGTGTCTTTGCTGGAGCAAATGATGTGCTTGGCGTCTACCTTTTCATTACAGGCAGCTCGCAGCTGGTGGCAAGGTCACTTATACAGATAGTGATGCAGCTGCACCTGAGTCGCAGCAGGAAGAAGAGCTCCAGAAGGGTTTCGGAATTAACGCAATCAGGTGAATGAATACTTCCCTGCATATGAGAGGCGGACTTAATGTACTCAGACGCGATGACTGTGGCATGAAGGTAGCAGTTGTTGAAACCAATCTGATTGTTGAGGGTCCAGGAGAAGGGCAGACAGTCCAGATTTATGAGACAGAGCCTGCGCCGAGGGTTGTTGAGGAGTACCAGAATCCGGCACTTACGGCAACCACCACCAGGGGAATCTGGATGCTGAAATCTGCAATGGAGAAAGGGGCAACCGCCATTGTGGTAGCTGAAGCTGGATCGCCGGCATTCAATTTTACAAAGGGAAAGGCAGTCCTCTACTCTGGGGCGGGAATGCATGTTGATACGGCAATTAAAGCACTGGTTGATGGAAAGCTCCCAAAAATGGATGGGCCGACCCATGAGCATGGCCATGAACACGACAGACATATGCATTGAGAATATCAGCTTTGCATCTTAGGCAGTCTGACATACTCCCACAGCTAAAGCGTGTGGGGTTCTCACTTTTGCTCCGTTTTCGCCTTCATCCCTCACTGTCATGACAGTTTTGCGAGAACCTATTACAGAGTTCTGGCGTCTTTCCAGTCCTGAAAGTTGCGCCTCTGTGGGTATCACTGATCCACATGCATGCATCCCTGTCTGCATGCAATGGGGATATGCCTTCTGCCCGTTCCTCTGATCAGACTGCAGAACGGAGACATTCCCAACCCATGCTGAAGTCCTTCCGGATCAATCACTGCATGGGGATTTTCATGCCTGAATTTCAATGCCACTGCGAGATATATAGGTTTCGCATTCATCCCACGACTTAAGCCGTGGGCTTTCTGCTTAAACGATCGTAAAAGCAGGTATATGGTTATATGGCCTGCAATACAAAATTCAGCTGGTATGAGAACAATTAAGAGCAGTAGAAGCGTTACGACCAATGTATGCCAGTGATTCGCCTCAATGATAATATTTCCCTGAGATTCCCTGCAGGAGTTAGATTAATGCGCAGGGATGACGTGGGAAAACCTTTTCTCACAAAGGACAGTAAAATGAGGGCATACAGCATGAAATATTTTTATGAATGGAGCACAGAGCCGGACACCCTGGTTCTCGTGGCGGAGGGAAACGGAAATGTTCTCAAGGGAGTCGTGGTATTAAGATTTGTCCCTGGCAAAAACAATCCCCGGAGCATTGTGATAGAGATGCTTTCAAGGAACCAGCTTCAGGGAATGCATAATTCAGGCGTTGGTGCTGAAATGATTCAGATTGTGGAGGATTATATCGCAAAGCCGCTGGGTTGCCCGGAAATAGTTATTGAAGCTGTTGAGGACCTTACTGATTATTATTCCTCACTGGGATACTCCAGCACAGGAAAAGAGGAATACGATGACTTCTGGGGAAAAGTTGTGCACATGAAAAAAATTGTCAGCCAGGAATAGAGATTTTAGAAGTTTTCTTCCGTTACTGCAGTAATGCAGGCAGCCCGATATTATGGTACCAGGACTGCCCTGCCTATTATCCGCCCGTTCTTCAGTTCTGAGAGAACCTCATTTGCTTCCGAAAGTCCTCTCCTGTGAACCATGGATTTCAGGCCTGAACCGGCTGCCATGTCCAGAACTGCCCTTGTTTCCTTCCTGAGGCCGCTGGCAACGCTAGTTATGTTCTTCTCCCAGGTGAAGCTGGAGAATGGTATCTCGATTTTGCCCATCACTGCCGGAATCACGATAGTCTTCCCGCTGCGGACAGCTGAGACAGCATCGTTCACCAGGGATGAGCTTGGAGCAAACACTATTGAACCATCATACTGGCCAGAGGGCTTCTCAACTATTTCAGATGCTCCTGCCTCTTCGGCCACTTTTGCATGCGACCTTGTCACCGCCACAGCCTTTGCCCCCATTGCCTCTATCATCTGAATTGCATAAAATGCAAGGCCTCCTACTCCAAAGACCGCTATCCTGTCATTCACGGACGGGTTAATCCTCCTGACTTCAGAATATGCCGTTATCCCTGCGCAGAAGAGAGGTGCAGCCTCTATATTCCCTATGCTATCCGGAATTGGGGTCACATAATTGGCGTCCAGAACCGCATATTCCGCATACCCGCCTTTCACATTTATGCCGGAAACCAGAGCGTTGGGGCAGAGATTTTCGTGGCCGGATATGCACTGATCACATTTACCGCACGCATTGTAGAACCAGCCGATGCCGACCCTTGTGCCCTTCTCAATCTCGCTCTTGGATTCCACAACATCTCCAACGATCTCATGCCCGGGAATGAGGGGAAATCACCCTCGACTATGTGCAGATCACTGTGACATACGCCGTTTGCCAGCACTCTGACAAGAATCTGCCCATTTGCTATCTCCTTACTCTCCACATTTGTGTACTTAAGCGGTTTTCTTTCTATCTTCTCCTGCTTCTCGAGAACCATTGCCTTCATGTCTGAACATTCGGTCATTTGACTTAAACGTTTTTTACCTGTGAATTTTCGAATGACCTATGATAAATCTGCATCCTGCGAGGAAACTTAGAGAATCTCTCACCATAGCTATATTGCTGAAAACCATAGTTTACAGAATGCGGCCGACAGCTATCTACGGAAGGTTAAAATATGTATATGAATGACCTTCTAGGAAATAAAATGGATTACGATGCAGTCATAGTGGGAGCAGGAACTGCAGGTCTGTCTGCCGGTTCTTCACTTGAGAGGGCCGGAAAGAGTTATATAATTCTGGACAGGAAGGAAGAAATTGGGCTTCCCGTAAGATCAACGGGAGCTGTATCGCTTGAATGGGTCAAGAGAATAGGAATGCCCACCGACAGTTCCATCGTGGCCTCTGAGATAATGGCGATGGACTTCAGGACCGATCTTGGAAGGCATATTCCACTGAAGTTCGACAGGCCGGTCGGGCTTGTTTATGATTTTACAAGGTATGAGAAATATCTTTCAGAGGAATTCGCAGGCAAGCTCAATGTTAAGTTGCGCACACCGGTGAAATCCATTGACGGCAATACCGTGACAACGGATAACGGCAGCATAACTGCCGAAAACATAATCATGGCTGCTGGTCCCCAGTCAGCTTTCGGGCAGAAGCTTGACAGGAGTAACGTTCTCGTAGCTTATGAGGAAATAAGAGAACTGCCCAAAAGAGATGATTTCCAGATGATACTCTGGTTCAGTGACCTAGCACCTGGTGGGTATTTCTGGGACTTCGCAAATACGGACGATACGAGAAAGGTCGGTGTCTGCCTCTACCCTGTAAATTCACAGCAACCCAAGGCGGTCCTTGACAGGTTCACTGAAAAGTTCCCTGAGATAAAGGGAAGGATGCTCCACACAATGGCTCATCAGATTCCCCTATCAAGGCCGTCTGACTCGGTTGTTTCACAGAACAGGCTTTATACTGGCGACATGGTGAATGCTGTCCTCAACACAACTGCCGGAGGCCTCCAGGGAGCGTTCTGGTCAGGAAAAGCTGCAGGAGAGGCTGTAGCTGCAGGAGATCTCAACAAGTACCAGGCAACATGGGATAGTGAGATAAAACCATGGCTGATGAAACACCACGTACTGCACAGGAAAATACATAAGAATGGCGCAAAGTCTGTAAACAGGTACATTACCCTTGCGAAATTAATGCCGAAGTCTGTCAAGAAGCAGGTCTTTGGTGGGTTATGATCATGGTTTGTTGCCACAGTCTCCATGCACACTCCTTCGCATAGATTTAAAATTCATCCGCTTATTATCCCATTATGCCGCTGTAGCTCAGCAGGTAGAGCAGCTGATTCGTAATCAGCAGGTCGGGGGTTCAAATCCCTCCAGCGGCTTATATTACAAAATAGTGAGTTTTTAACATATTGTACGTGCTTATTTTTGTTGTGTTTCGAAAATTTACTTTCCTGTAAGTTTTCACTGAGTGAATAATACATTTTATGTTTATTTTCAATGATTTTTTACATGCTCAGTAATGAGATTTTTCTTCGATCTAATTATACTGAATCTTACATAATGTGCATTGAACAAATATTCGACATCGCTGTAAAATAAAAAAGAGAAAAGATAAATATTTAATTTACTCTTAAAATACATATGTCTTCAAAACACAGGCGGGTTATTGGGGTGGCATTCTTAACCGCAATAGTGTTGATTAGCACTTTCACTGTTATGTCTGTATTAAATGAACAACCGACATTTCAAGTTGATGCCGCATGGTTTCATCAATCAGGTAACAGATCGGTCTTGGATGTCTTGTTATTCTATAATGATGGGCAAACTGCTTCTTCAGGAAAACAGATAACCTTAAACATTTCTGAATCGTCGAATACGAACTCATCCTATTATGGGCCGTCTAAAAAAATTGCTATGCTAAATTCCTCAACTAACAGCCATGGAATCGTGACATTCTCAGTAAATAAGACTCTTTCATTGGGTATTTCAAAATACCAATATGGATGGGAACTTCTTTATCATGGTTCTACTAGCTATTTTAATTTCAGAGATGTTTCAAATCCATCTACAAATAGCTCTCAGTGTGCATACTTTATGAATTCTATCCTCGACAATTCTAACCAAGGCCACAACGGGGCTTCACTTCTGGTGTCATATCTTTCCCTTAACGATTCTATGTCCGGATCAACGGCGGTTTATTATCAATACTACGACGGTTCATCATTTGGTGGAAATTATTCACAAACATGGAACTACCTCGGAACTTTTTCAAACTTCACAACAGTAAAAGTCAGTCTCAATTCAGTTCCGTCAGGTGAGAACCTTTACAACATAAAAGTAGTTTCACCAGTCGGAAATTTCACTCATTGGTATTCAACTAAGCCAATATCTTAAACTCCATTCAAGTTTTTTTTGTGAAGGAGGCTCAATCAGCAGGTCGGGGATTCGAATCCCTCCAGTGGCTTATTTTTGAAAATATGGGATTTCAAACTTATTCAGAATCAATACCGCCATCTAGTAAACTTACGTATTGAGAAGATCGAATTTTGCTTTTTGAGTCATTTCAGACGGTGCTATCCTATCTAAAAAGATTTCTGTTAAATTGGTATTTATGTCAATTACAAAACCCACATGAAATAAGTGCTTGATTTGCGTCAGGGAGAAGCCAGAAAAAATGTATAAAATGTAGATTTGTATGTGTATCTACATATGACCACTAAAAACATTGCACTCAGAGAAGACGTATACAAAAAATTGAAAGAGGTAAAAGGCTCAGACGAAAGCTTTAGTGACGCAATAGAAGGTTTGTTGGAACGGAAGGGAAGTCTGCTGCCCCTCTGGGGGTCATTATCCGAATCCAGGGCCCTAGACCTAATTGAGGCCGACTTAAGATCGATTCGAAGTGGAGCCAAAGTTAGAAGATGATCCTATTCGACACTTCCGCCATAATAGACTTCTTGAAAGCTGGTCTCAAAACCAAATCAATCGTGGAAGAAATCGAGAGAGAGTTTACACTACAGTAATTTCCCAATATGAACTTCTCACGCCAGTATACCACAAGGGGATAAAAGTTGAGGAACGAAATATCAGGGCATTTCTCAAGCGCTCTGTTGTATTACCTCTTGATCAGAATGCAGCCGAAGAGTTATCTCGTATAATGGTGGGTCTGTTCAAGCTAGGCGTTCCAATCAATGCTTTAGATACCTTGATAGCTGGCATTGCAATCACAACAGGAACAGATAAAATAGCTACATTAGACAGAGATTTTACCCAGATTGCAAAAATAACCGAACTCGTCATAATAATCATATGAAATTTCGACTGAGGCAATATTATACGTTATGGACAAGTCTTCAATCGAAACTTTTCAGGAAATTGAAAATTTCCAAATAGATTCGTTCTATTTTTTTGAAGAATCCAGGTGTGATTCCTGACATACTCCCACAGCTAAAGCATGTGGGGTTCTCACTTTTGCTCCGCTTTTCGTCTTCATCCCTCACTGTCATGACAGTTTTGCGGGAACCTATTACAGAGTTCTGGTGTCTTTCCAGTCCTGAAAGTTGCGCCTCTGTGGGTATCACTGATCCACATGCATGCATCCCTGTCTGCATGCAATGGGGATATGCCTTCTGCCCGTTCCTCT